>JBBKXD010000035.1:0-4858 GCA_037969295.1 Pyrinomonadaceae bacterium
CAGGCGACGATCGAATGCGAGGGTGAACTTGGAAATGGCAGCCGAGTCGGGTATCAGATACGAGATGTCTTCAAGAGGCTGGGGCCCTCGGTTCGACGCATATCCGCGGCCATAACCGAAAGATCATCGTGAGAAAAGCGAACCGGAACATTTTATCCCTCGAATCCGCGGTGGCGGGCGGCAGCATTGCATTGATTACCGAAGGCCATCGCGGTGTTATCAAACGTGAAGGAAACGACTCATCCCGTGCCGAAAAAATAATACCGGCTATCGTCGACGTGCTTGCGGAAGGGAATCTAACTGTTTCGGATCTGGATATGATCGCGGTTTCGACGGGCCCCGGTAGCTATTCGGGTATCCGAATCGGTCTGGCAACCGCCCTTGGCCTTGGAAATGCTCTCAACGCGCCTTGTGTCGGAGTATCGGTGCTTGAGGCCATGGCGCATATGGCGGGATCTGACGCCCCACTTATCGCCGCAATACCAGTTGGAAAGGGTGACGTCGCGTGGCAACCGTTTGAATCCGAGACGGATGGAAGGCGAAAAGCCTCTACGCAATCCGAGCTTGTGTCGGTTTCGACCTTCGTCGACAACCTGAAGCTCTTCCCCGGATTCACCGTTTTTGCTCAAACTGACCTGCTCAGAAGGATCGTCCAGCTCGTACCCGAAACTACGCCGTTAATCGATGCGGGAACTGGGCTCGCCGAGTTCGTCGGGAGGTTCGCGGCATTGCAGAAAGAGCCTGGTCGGCAGGCACAACCAATTTATCTTCGCAACAGAGACGCCTCAATACGTCCAAACGCCTATTAGGTGGAAAGGTACACCATCGCCAAGACCCGGCTTCACGACGTCCCAGAGCTGAAACGGATCGAGGTCGAATGTGGGCTTAGCCCTTGGTCGATCAGCGCGTATGGGTCGGAGTTCGAACGTCAGGATTCCGTAATGCTAAAGGCGCAGCGAGGGGACGGCAGAATTATTGGATTCATATTGGGACGTATCCCGTTTGGTGGCGGCGACGCCGAGATCCACAACCTCGGTGTTGCAGCAACCGTACGCCGACAAGGTATCGGATCGATGCTCCTCGACCAATTCCGGACTATCTGCTCTGAACGAGGGATAGCCGCCATCTGGCTCGAGGTCCGTGACTCAAATGCAGCGGCCATCAGTTTTTATCGATCGCACGGGTTCGCTCAGAAAGGTATCCGCGCGAATTTCTATTCAAATCCAACTGAAAATGCCGTCCTAATGTTCATGTCAGTTTGCTAGAGCCGGTCGTCAAAATTCTGGAGGTGCTTGAAAGTGGAGCGAAGTTGGTTTAACATCAACCTTGAACCCAACACGTCCGTTCCAACGTCCGGACTCGGGTTCGAGAAAATTGAAAAGTGAGGAACAACACGCTATGGACATGTCCACCCCTGATGTTGTGAGGGACGAACTGATCAAGAGTAATTCAGCTTTCCGCGATCTCGTCCACCAACATCAAAGCTATGAAGATCGGTTGAGCGAATTGGCCCACCTTACATTTCCCAGCGACGACGAGCAGGTCGAAGAAAGCACCCTTAAGAAAAAGAAATTACAGATCAAAGACGAGATCTATGCGATGATGCATGACTATTCGGTCTCGCATTAATTCGCATTAATTTTTGAAGTTCAGCTTTGTTTTGAGGCGGTGCGGGAGCTCCGCCTTTTTATTCGGGAGTACATTTGCTACTGCTAAAATAGGAGATCCCGTGCGGGCCCGCAACGGCAAATCCTTGGCCCTCCGTTGCAGCCGCCACGCGGGGTGTGACGTTATCGCCCATTTCAATTCGATTCGATATTTTTCCGTTTTTCAAGTCTAAGACGTAGACACTGCCGGTACCGACGATTGAGATAACGGCGCTGCCACCTAAAACGAGAGGGCCTTCGTTCACACGACCCGACAAGCGGCGTTTCCACCTTACGCTTCCGCTGCGAGAAAGTTTGTACACAAAGTTATCGTATGACGCCGCGAGGTATTCTGAATCCTGCAGCGACGCCGACGAAATTTGTGCTCCGTTTCTAAACCTCCACAACCGATGTCCATCCGCCGAGATCACGATCACATTCCCGCGCTCATCACCGACGAGAAGCCGGTCGTTCAAATCTCGCAGAATAGCGGTCGGTAGGTATGGAGACTTCCAGTCAAGGCGAATTTTCCCTTCGCTGCCTGAGAGATTGAGGACTTCATTCTTATTCGTCGCAACTTCAATTCCATTGTCCTGAAAAAATGGCGCGGCAGTCACACGCGATTTAAGGTCTGTTGTCCAAACCAGCATCCCGCCCGCCTGCGTCCACGCGGAGACGGAGCCATCTGAACCCACGGCGATGACGTTTCCGATGTTTGAACCGATCCAGACAAACGGTGAGGAGGGTATTTCGACGCTCCAATTTGTGACGCCGGTCTCTCGACTTATCGCCCGGAAGGTTGCCTTAACCGCCGGGTTCGATGCGTCCGGCTGTGAGTTCGTGACAATAAACACCGAGTCGCCTAAAACGAAAAGGTTCGAGGCGACTTCACCTCCGAGCTCGCTCGACCAGGCCTTTCTGCCAGCTTCGAGATCGACCCCGTGCAACCTGTTTTCATCATCCAGAAAAAATACGGTCGAGGCGTCAGCTGCTATGCCAACATTAAGATTGGGATTTACTTCGTACTCCCAGCATTTAGTAAAAATAGTGGATCCAGCCGAAACGGGTCTAGAGGAGCCGGCGGCGACCGCTGTCAATATCAAAAGGGAAAATAATGCCGTGGAAAAGGTTCGCAGCGCCAATGGTTTTGAATTCTTACGAGCGAATAGCTGAGACATCTTTTGGGACGGGCGCGAGGCCAGCGAGAGCGAAGAAAGATTCTAGCACAAGCAACTTGACCGCTAAGGATTGATGAATGTAATATCCGGAAACGTTGCTACAAACTATCTCAAAAGGAGACTCCTACTATGTCGTTCAATAAAATAATTATCGTTGGAAACCTCGGGCGAGATCCTGAACTTCGTTACACGCCACAGGGAATTGCCGTGTGCAATTTCTCTCTCGCAACCAACGAAAAGAAGCGTGACAAGTCTGGTGAGCTGCAGGATGTGACGACTTGGTTCCGCGTCACTTTGTGGCGTAACCAGGCGGAAAACGCGGCTAAGTATCTGACGAAGGGAAGTCCGGTTTATGTCGAAGGCCGTCTCGGAGTCGAAGAATGGACCGATCGCGATGGGAACAATCGCCACACGCTTGAAGTGCAGGGTACGGAAATGCATTTCATAAGCTCTGGTGCCCGCGGTGGTGGCAGCGAGGAATACTCGGGTGACTCGTCATCAGCCCCCGCTGAGTTCGCGGGCCCGGCTGACCGATCGTCCGGCGCCGCTACGGCACCTGCTCCGAGCGGAGACGACGACATTCCGTTCTAGGATTTTCTCCGTCGCCTAGTTTTGAAAACCGCGCCCGCCGCACCCTGCGTCCTGCGCGGTTTTCTTTGTCGCAGCAACTTCCGCTGACGCTCCGATACCGACTAGACTCACGCCCGGCTCTCCCACTTTTCTCTTGCCACGTATCGCCGTCTTGGGTTATAAAAGTTCTCGCGCAGCCCCCCCCCATCCTGATGAAAACTCTCTACTGCGGCGAGAATCGCAGGATACTGCAAGACTATACAAAGGACGTGACCATCGGTCTCGTTTATCTCGACTCGCCGCGGCTTTCGTGTGATTATCGCCGATGACGCGTGCACCGAAATGAGCGTAGAGATGCATCAAGCCGCCCTCGAGACGTTCAGCCTCACATTCGGGCGAACACGCAGCACTGACGCGCTAGTAGAATTACTTGCTGCCGTGCCTTCGGCTCAAGGAATAAACGCGTGAGTTCGATATTTGCACTTGGCCCTGCGAGAAATTATCCCAAAAAAGCGGAATAGAGGGTTTTGGATAGGATTCCGGCGCGGGGTGAGAGAATTCCGGAAGAAAATGTCTCGTAGTTCGGTGGCCTCTTTCAGTGTTGACGGTCAGCTAACCGATCTCCGAACCCATGCGGCGGAATTTTTGGTAGCGGGCCTTTACGAGCTGTCCGGGATCAGATTTTGAGAGCTCTCTGAGGTTTCGGACGATCGCCTTTTTCAGATCGCCGGCGATCTTCTCATAAGCCTTTTTCCGCTTCGAATCAGAGTTGTCGTCCGATTCGATCTCCCACGCTTTATCTTCCGGAATAATTTCATCAATTACGCCAAAACTCATCAGGTCGTTTGCCGTGAGCCGCAGAGCGGCGGCAGCCAGGTCCGCCTTGCCCGCGTCTTTCCATAAGATCGCCGCACAGCCTTCCGGAGAGATGACGGAATAAACAGAATTCTCCATCATCAAGACGCGGTCCCCAATGCCGATCGCAAGAGCTCCTCCCGAACCGCCTTCGCCAAGTACGACCACGACGATCGGAACGCTCAAGCCGGCCATTTCGCGAAGGTTAAATGCAATCGCTTCGGCCTGCCCCCGTTCCTCGGCATCGATGCCCGGATAGGCTCCGGGAGTATCGATGAACGAGATTATCGGTCGCCCGAATTTTTCGGCGAGCCTCATAAGCCGCAGAGCTTTTCTATATCCCTCGGGCTTGGGCATCCCAAAATTCCGATAGCGTCGCTGGTTAGTATCGCGTCCCTTCTGCTGCCCAACTACGAGGACCTCAATGTCATCGACTTTAGCGAATCCGGCTACGAGAGCCGGATCATCGGCGTAGCGCCTGTCACCATGTAGTTCGACAAAGTCCTCGAAAATTTCTGCGAGCAGATCGTTGGAATATGGACGATCTGGATGCCGGGCAGTTTGAACGCGTTCCATCGCGGTCTTGTCGCTGTCTTTTGCCATAAGTAC
>JBBKXD010000036.1:0-3782 GCA_037969295.1 Pyrinomonadaceae bacterium
TTAAAACCCCAAATGCGCGGGCCAAGACCGAAGAACGAGTAAGCCTCGACACGCATGCCGAACAGCTTGGCGACAATAAAATGACCGAACTCGTGGATATTGATAGCAATACCGAGAACGAAGATGACGGCCAAAATAACTAGTAAAATATCGGGCATAATCAAAAAATCCTTATGAAAACATCACTTTAGACCCGCTCAGCGAAGCCCACGTTGCAACCTAAAAGTTTAGAACCCGTTCTCGGGCTCCGTCAAACATATTGTTTTAGATGCCGGCGCATCTATGCTGGGGGTTCAATAAGCTCCAATGTCTACAAACATTTCGCTCCTAATGGAGCGACGCCGCGCTCCTGGTTTACCCACGCCTGTGCCGCCATCCTGGCGTTATCGTCAGCACTCAATATCGACTCTAGCGAAACGGCGTCGCGAGATTGATGCTTCTCCATAACCGATCGATTTATACGCGCAATGTCCGGCAACCGGATCTTGCCATCCAGAAACGCCGCAACGGCAACCTCGTTCGCCGCATTCAGCGCAGCCGCCGCCGTTCCGCCTAGCCTCAATGC
Organism: Pyrinomonadaceae bacterium; assembly: GCA_037969295.1. Classification (GTDB taxonomy): domain Bacteria; phylum Acidobacteriota; class Blastocatellia; order Pyrinomonadales; family Pyrinomonadaceae; genus OLB17. Next base: position 566 of record JBBKXD010000036.1, read on the forward strand.
ATCGTATGCGAGACTGAGGCAAGGGAACCGATCGCTATCAGGTTCTTCGAAGGTCAATTCGCTGAGCTCCGCAAGATCGAGCGGCGGCATACAGTTTTCCCGACGTTCTGGATACGTCAACGCGTACTGGATCGCATGCCGCATGTCCGTGACGCCAAGTTGGGCGATCATCGATCCGTCGACCATTTCGACGATCGAGTGGACGACCGACTGAGGATGGACGACGACCGCGATCTGGTCGGCTTCGAATCCGAACAGCCACCGCGCTTCGATAACTTCGAAGCCTTTGTTCATCAGCGTTGCCGAGTCGATCGTGATCTTCTCACCCATCTTCCAGTTAGGATGATTGAGAGCCTCTTCACGCGTCGCCCGGGCGATCTCGTCTTCGGACCAGTCGCGAAACGGCCCGCCCGACGCGGTCAGCACAAGCCGACGGACTTCTCGTGTTTTTTCACCTCTAAGACACTGGTGAATCGCATTGTGCTCCGAATCGACCGGCAAAATTTCGGCGCCGGATCTCTCGGCAGCCTTCGTCATCAGTTCGCCGGCCATGACAAGAGTTTCCTTGTTGGCGAGAGCGATCCGCTTTCCCGCTTCGATCGCACGCAGCGTCGGAACAAATCCGACGGCGCCGACCGCGGCCGAGACGACCGTCTCCGCCTGGTCGTGCGTTGCGACGGCTTCGAGGCCTTTCGAGTTCAGTTCAATTTTTGGGACGACTGCGCCGAGCGCGTGGAGCTCACGTTCGAGCGTTTCCGCACAAGTCTCGTCGTCAACCGAAACCAGCTCAGGCTTGAAACGCGCGATCTGCTCGGCGAGTTTCGGCATATTTCTCCCAGCACCGAGAGCGACGACACGAATATCGCCGAGATGTTCGATAACTTTCAGGGTATTGCAGCCGATCGAGCCCGTCGAGCCAAGGATGGAGATGCCTTTCATACGCGAGAAACGAACAAGTAGATTATCACAGGGGTATGCTTTCGGCATGATGATTGCCGTATTTAAGCGTTACTCTCCACGTAACGAAACAAATGAAAACGCTTCGTTTACATAACTTTGCAGTGAATTTACATAACTTTGCAGTGAAAAAGTCAACTGCGGGGAAATGCCGAACATCTTAACTGTGCGTACTTCGAATACGGAACGCGCAAGATCGAAAAAGGGAGGAATAATGAAACAATTAATAATTCTATCGTTAATGTTGGGCACGATAATATTCGTCGTACCTTCGGTCGAGGCAAGGGAAGCCTCGGCATCTGCTACTACAACGCCGCAAATAATAGTTCAGCCGCGCCGCAATCGCGGTCGTTGGAACCGTCGCACCCGTACCGTTACGACAACCCGTATCAGATGGGTCGGCCGTTACCGGTATCGCGAAACCATTCGCACAACTTACTTCGCAAACGGAAGAACGAGAACGGTCGTCGTGAGCCGAGTTCGCTTGGGCGGCCGACGTGGTTATCGTAACTAAGAAGCCAAATTAAATAAGGGCTGTTCGAATGGACAGCCCTTTTCCTGCGATCTAATTTTGTAATGCGCTAATTATTAATTTCGTAATGCCATTACGAAATTAATGATTACGTTTGGAAAAACCTACTTCTCATTCGCCGACTCCGAGAACTCCAATCCTCGTTCCAATCCTTTCTTGGGGGTGTTGTGGTCGCTGACGAATTGATTGAACTCCGCCGATCGATTTCTCGGGACGCTGAGGGTCTTCCATTCGTGAGATCGAAAGTGTTTAGCGAGCAGAACGATCTGGCCGACGTGATATGCGTAGTGAGTAAGCTGCCGGTTGATCGCCTCGACCACCGAATGCGGCTCGCCGCGGATCGTGATCGTTTTTGAAAAATCTCTTTCGGTGAGCGGCTCGATCGAGTTGAAAAGAATCTGCCATCCGGCTTCCCAGAACTGCATTAACGACTCACGGGTGTCGTCGATCAATTCAAACTCAGTGTCGCGGTGTCGATCCGACTTCTCACCGTCGGTCGTCAAAAAATTCGTCCATCTCGATTTTAGATTCCCGGCGATGTGTTTGACGATGAGAGCGATCGAATTCGCCTCGTCGTCGATAGTTGCGAAGAACTCGTCGTCAGAGACTTGTTCGATCGCGCGCTCGGCGAGCTTTTTGTAGTTGCGAAACGATGCGAGGGCGTCGGAATGATAGTTTTCGATTACCTTAACACTCATGGAACGTTTCGCTTCAGAATGATTGCGAGATCGATGTCAGCGGCTTCTTCGTCGGAACGTATCTCAACGTTACTACCATTCACCTCTACAGGTACGAATCGCCCAGTCTCGTTGAGAGCATCCAACGCATTCTGTGCCTTCCGTGTCCCGTATAGATCGCCCGATTTTAGCAAGAACTGTTTTCTTAACGACTCTTCTTCTTCCTCACTAACGCCGAGAAATATGACTCGACGCACCTTGAACTGGCGTCCCTCATCGATGGTGATTGTAACGTTGACGAGGCCGTCCACTCTCCGACCCCGTGGTTCGACAAAGTCTGGTTCAAAATCGGCGTTGTAATGAACAAAGCCAAGATCATCGTATTTCTCTTTAAGCTTTTCATACACGAGATCTTGAAGCTTAGTGCCATCTGCTACTTCTCCGGAATGCTGCCCCCACATTCCGAGGATCTCGTTTTTGGAGAGCACCTCGTTTCCTTCGATCTCAACCTTTCCGATCCGATACCGAGGACCTTCATCAACAACTATTTGAACAGCCCGAACTCCATCGCGAACCGTCGAGTTGATTTCAATTACTTTTGCCTTCCAAAAGCCTTTGCTCTGCAAGAGAGACCGCGAGCATTTCTGAGCAATATAGTTATAGGCGAGCTCGTCGTATTTCTGCCAAAGCTGACCAAAGCAACCCTTGAAGTTCTCAACGAGTTCGTTGTTCGAGAAATTCTCGTTGCCATAAAAGCTTATCTCGATCGTGGCAGGTTCGACAGATTGAGATCGGAGCGCTAAGCAAGCAGAGAGAAGAATTAGAAGCAATAAGAATTTAGAAGTCTTCATATGCGAACATCCGAACTCAGGCCTCTATTCTACCCTCCGCGTCAAGGCTTGATCTTCTTGACGATATCACGGCGGTCGATAAGGTTTTGCTCCCCGCTGCGAAGGTCTTTGAGTGTGACCTTATTCGCTGCAAGCTCATTTTCGCCCAGGATCGCTACGAACGGAACTTTGATCGCGTCGGCGTACTTCATCTGCTTGCC
>JBBKXD010000037.1:0-5006 GCA_037969295.1 Pyrinomonadaceae bacterium
GCGGTAAGCAGTAAGCAGTAAGCACGCCTTCTGCCTTCTGCCTTCTGCCTTCTGCCTTCTGCCTTCTGCCTTCTGCCTTCTGCCTTCCGCCTTCCGCCTTTTCAAGCCGGAACTTTCTCCCGCGGACGGGTGTCTAACGAAACATTCCTTGCAAGTAACGCCGCGAACGACGTTCTTCGGCTGCAGATTACTTAACTTCGAAGGAGACTGGCCATGGACAAACGATATCTTTTCGCTTTCGGAATGGGCGCGGCATCGCTTGCGCTCGGAATTTTGGTTGTGCGCATGATCGGACTCGGACCGGTCTTACCGCCGTTGCCGCCCGAGCCCGTTGGTTTGCCACAGCGTTCCCAAAATCTATCCGGCCCTTATTCGCATAAAAACCTGACAGTTTATCTGGTGCACGGAGAAAACCAGTTGAGTGGAAGAACACCGCTTACGCTAGAAGAAGCGATGGAGCGAAAGCTGGTGATCGTCCACGAAACCAGTTCGGTAAATGAACTTGAGATCGAGAACGTTTCAAAAACTGAAGAGGTTTACGTTCAGGCCGGCGACATTGTGAAAGGAGGCAAGCAAGATCGGGTTCTTGCCGTTGATCTGATCGTTCCGGCGCGTTCCGGCCGAATACCTATCGGTGCATTTTGCGTCGAACACGGAAGATGGACGGCACGAGGCGACGAAGCGATCGCGGAGTTCAGATCATCCACAGAAACAGTTCCGTCCAAACAATTAAAGCTCGCCGCTAAGCACTCCAGGTCTCAGGCCGAGGTTTGGGACAGCGTCTCAGAGACCCAGAGCGGCCTTAGTGCAGCCTCGAATACGAATGTCGCTTCCAACGTCTCCCGCTCGAGCCTGCAGTTGTCACTTGAGAACAAAGATGTGCGTGCGAATGCCAACGAATACATCAACGAGCTCAGTTCTATCATCGACGGCAGGGATGATGTCATCGGATTCGTATTTGCGATCAACGGCGAGATCAATAGCGCCGACACCTACGGCTCTCAGGAACTCTTCACAAAACTCTGGCCGAAGGTGTTGAAGGCCGCGGCGATCGAGGCGGTGTCCGAATCCTACGGCCGCTCATCCGCAAAATCCGTCACGGTTAATGAGATTCGCGATTTCATGACCGACGCGGAAACCGCACGTGCGGTGGACGAACGCACCGTCACCGATCGCATCCGGATGCTAACCCGCGAATCGAGGAGCGTGGTCTTTATCGAAAGCCGGGACCGCGATCGGGGCAACGAGTGGATCCACCGCAATTACATCACGAAATAAAAGAAAGCACCGCTCGCGGATAAGCGGTGCTTTCTCTTTTTTTGCGGTCGCTAATGGCATTCGAAGATGGCGAAAGAAAAAGGCCCCGGTTATCCGGAGCCTCTTTTGCTTTCTGCTTTCTGCTTACCGCTTACTGCTCACCGTTCACTTATCGGAACGTACTTCTGGTCGCGCTTACCGATGTATTCCGCACGCGGACGAATAAGTTTGTTGTTCGCGTATTGCTCAAGGATGTGGCCCGTCCAGCCCGATATACGGCTGACGGCAAAGATCGGGGTGAAAAGGTCTAGCGGGATGCCCATCAGGTAATATGTCGACGCGGAATAGAAATCGACGTTCGGGTACATTCCCTTCTTCTCTTGCATGATCTGCTCGATCCGCTGGGACATCTCGAACCATTTCGTCTCGCCTTTTTTAGCCGCCATCTGCTGCGAGAATTTTCGCAGCCACGTCGCACGCGGATCCTCAGTCGTGTAAACCGCATGGCCGATACCCATGATCTTCCGCTTGTTCTCGAGCGCGTCATCAACCCACTCGTCGACCCTATCCACGTCGCCAATCTCAAGCAGCGATTTCATTACCGCGGTGTTCGCACCGCCGTGAAGCGGACCGGCAAGTGCCGCGATACCGGCTGTCACCGCGCCATACATGTCAGCCAGGGTACCGGCGACGACCCGCGTGGTAAACGTCGAAGCGTTCAGCTCGTGGTCGGCGTGAAGAATGAGAGCGATGTCGAACATCCGGGCCTCTTCGGCATCCGCTTTCTCGCCACGAAGCATGTAAAGAAAATTGTTGGCGATGCCCAGGGTCGTGTCCGGAGCAACGACGTCCTTGCCGTTTCGAATTCGGTCCCACGCGGCCGCTAGGGTTCCGATCTGGGCGGTGATCTTTACCGCGGCCCTCACGGCTCTATCGCGATCGGTTCCGTGCCCGTCCTTGTCATAAAAGTCGAGCGCCGAGACCGCCGTCCGAAGTACGTCCATCGGATCGGCATCCTTCGGAAACCGCTTCATCATCTCAATGACTTCAGACGGCGCCGCGTAATTTTCGCGAATTTCGGAACTCAATTCCTCGAGTTCGGCTTTGGTCGGCAAGCGCTCATTCCAAAGTAAAAAAACGACCTCTTCGAAGGTCGAATTTTCCGCCAGGTCGTGGATGTCGTAACCCTGATAAATTAATATTCCCTTCTCACCGTCGACGTCGCCGATCGCGCTTTGCGCAGCAACTACTCCGCGAAGTCCCGCTGCCGCCGTACTTTCTGTTCCTGTACTCATTATTATCTCGTTTCCGTCCGTAATTACGTCTAATGTCGTATTTTAACCAAGACGAAAACGAGAAACAAGCGATGCAATCGGAAAGGCGTGTCTTTGTTGTCCGTTAGACAAGTCGATTGATAACGGCCTCGTAACAGAGATCGGAACTCGTCCTGCTTTCGCGGACTGGGGACAACAATACGTGGAAATAGCCGAGCTTGGGGTGGCTGACATAGTAGACGTCCTGGTTCACGTCCTGCCATTCTCGTCCTTTGAACAGCAGCGAAAAGCCTTCTGTACGCTCGCCCTTGCGCTTCGAAGGTTCACGGACAGTTACCAGAGAAGCGGTCCGGTGGCCGTATATTTGCGAGAGCAGGGTGAACTCGGTCCCGACCTGACCCTCGAAATCGGCTTTGTTAAAATTGGCGATCGCATTGAACGGATCCCATCCGCCGAGGTGGCCTGAGGCGTCAAGTGCAGAACCATTTTCCCCGGTCTGCCCGGCCGCGAATCGTGGCAAAAACAGTGCGCCAGCGCCAAGAGCCGCAACGGACGAGCCGGATTTCAAGAACTTTCGTCGTGTGATCTTCATTCTTTGTGTACCTCGTTTATCGTTACAATGAATCAAGGGGTGAAGCCAGAATCGTCGTAAGTTTAGCTTTCATTCCTGATCGTTGCAATATTTTTATTATGAACGTCGTTCTTCGTGATATTGCCGCATCCGACGCCGACTTTTTGTTCGAGCTCTATCGAGACACTCGAAAGGACGAAATGGCGGATTGGGGTTGGACCAAAGAGCAGGAAGATTCATTCGTTCGACTGCAGTATAGCGCCAGGCTGCAGAGTTATGCGGCACAATTCCCCGATGCGTACGACTCGATGATTTTGCTCGATGATGAAGTAATCGGCCGTATTCTTGTCGCAGAATTGACAGAAGAGTTTCGGCTCGTCGATATAGCTATCTTGCCGAGATCGCAAGGAAAAGGAATTGGAACGATGATGATCCGGCAGCTGCTCAAATCGGCCCGAGCGTCGGGCAAGCCCGTCCGCCTTCATGTTGGAGTTCTCAATCCGGCGAGGGAGCTATACATGCGACTCGGTTTTCAAACCGTCCGGGAAAACGGCGGAAATTTCTTGATGGAGTTCGCACCGGGGTGCGATGCTTCAACCTCAAAGGTTTGACACGCAAACTATGGATAACATTTCTGAAAATATATTTCGCGATAATCTAAATACTCGATTTAGAATTCATCGCGACGACGCGGATTCGGTCGAACTCGAACTGATCGAATGCACGGACCTCGGATCGACGCCAAAGCAGGAACAGTTCTCGATCCTTTTCCGCGGCCCGCTCCAGCCTTTTCTTCAGCAAATGACCTACGAGATGAAACACGAAGGCCTCGGCGATGTCTCGATCTTTCTGGTCCCTGTGAGAAAGGATGCCGAATTCATGTACTACGAAGCGGTTTTCAATCGTTTCATCGAACAGGAATAGATGCCGAACGTGTCTTTGTAGCCGATAACCGATCTGGGACGCGCCGTTTTTGCTGTCGCTTTACGCCGAAACGCGCGCCTCGAGAGAAAAATTGGTCCCATGAACCGACGGCCGGAGGTCTGGTTTGCAGAAGCGCAGTTCAAAGCCTAAGAGGGCTTCTTTATTTACATGCGAACACTGAATTTTCCTTGACGCTAAACCTTGAAAGATTTACTATCGCACACGTCATCAAGATGACAGAATGTTGGCCGAAAAGGCGGAATGCGTCCTTTTTTCTTCGCCCACTTTCTTAATTCACCCCGCACTTTTAAGAACAAGCCGGTTTTAGAGATCGATCGAGAAATTCGGAGGACTCCATATGGCCGAACCATTTCTAGCCGAGATAAGAATTTTCAGTTTCGGGTTTGCCCCACGCGGTTGGGCACTATGTAACGGACAACTGCTGCCGATCAATCAAAACCAGGCGCTATTTTCGCTCCTTGGCACCACCTACGGCGGCAACGGGCAGACGAACTTTGCATTGCCGAACCTCCAGGGCCGAACCCCCATCCATACTGGCGGCGGGCGTTTCCTCGGCGAGCAGGGCGGGGAGCAGGCACATACGCTGACGCAAGCCGAGATGCCGATACACACCCACGCCTTGCAGGCCTCAAACAGCAACGCCGCGACAAATAATCCGAACGGAGCCGTCCTGGCGAACGCTACGGCGGTTTATCACGCACCGACGAGTCTGGTTCCGTTGAACCCAACGGCCGTCGCTAATGCGGGCGGGTCCCAGGCTCACCTCAATATGCAGCCCTTCCTCACGTTGAATTTGTGTATCGCTCTTCAGGGAATTTTTCCGAGCCAGAATTAAGGAGTAAAAATGGCGCAACCATATGTAGGCGAGATCAGGATGTTCGGTGGCAACTTTGCCCCCGCCGGATGGATGTTTTGCTCGGGCCAACTCTTACCGATCTCCGAAAACGAGACGTTGTTCC
>JBBKXD010000038.1:0-4552 GCA_037969295.1 Pyrinomonadaceae bacterium
TATTTTTGCTGCTCATAATATTTAACTTCATTTCTCGGTGGCTACTTCAAACGCCGCCGTTACTCATCTATCGGTTTTTGTTTCTCAGCTTTTGCCGATGCGGGATTCAATGCCCAGCGGTCATCGTCACGGTCTTCAACTTTCTCGAGAATATCCAGTGGCTCATTTCTTTGGTTGGCAATGCCGTGTGCCAGGCCTTCTTGATCGGCGGTAATATTATTGAAAGCCACATCCTCCTGACTGTTCTCAGGTGATGGAAGCATATACTTCTGTTCGCTCAGCTCGTTTTCGATCTGTTCCCGTTCAGGTTCACCACGATCTTCGGCATATTCGAATTCCCGCCTGACCTGTTCCTCTATCGAACTTTCCTTCTTTTCATCGGAAGCTATTGGCCCACTTTCGTCGACGTCCCGTTTCTTCTGTTTTTCTTCTAATTTATTCATAAAATCAGTTTACACCGCAGCGGTGCTAAAAGCTTAAGCAATCGCAATATCTAACGAAATGATTTCATAACGCCCCATTGTCGATAACAATCGAAAAGGACAAAGGGATGCCAACCTTTTTCCATGGAATTTGGTTACTATGCGAGTGGTAGCTGAATGCGACTTTTGAAGCGGGCTCGATTTCATTCAATGTGGACAAAGGCTAACCTCTAATTTGATCAAAACTATTTAGCCTTGTCTGTGCGCTGTCGCACAGGGATTTTATCGAGGGCGACATTCTGCGGGGAGGAGATAATTATCACGAGCACGAGATTCCCTATTCGTTGAAGGAGATTCGGTGCCCCAAGTTAGTGAAAGTGTATTAGCTTACCGCATCGATTTGAAAAGAAGTGAAGAAGTACTAGCTTGGCGATTTTCGAAATGAACCAAATCTAAATCCCGTGTTCATAAATATAGCGACCAGTCTGAAAATAGGCCGGTCCTTTCTTTTGTCTAAAATGTCGTTCCGGGGGGAATTTCGGGGGGAATTTTCTGTCAAGGACCTCGTCCGGTCCCGACCTAAGATGAGGCTTATTGACCATGAATGTCTAGGTTCTTCATGAAAGTTCGATGGCCGATTGCAAGGGCATAGCTATTGCTTTCCAATGATCAGAATGTAGGGGGAAATAAGATATATGAACCGTGAATAATCAACAGCCAACAACTAGCCCGAACTTATGAATAATCAATCTTCTTTGCGGTGAGGGAATATTTTTCGGCCTTTTTGCCTCACTATTATAAGAATGTGGGAAAACTTACAAAACTGGTTCTTTAGCCTTGGCGAAAACTACGGCGTGAATCCATTGATCTTCGGTGCGATCTACGTTGGTGCGATACCCTTTTTCTCGTTCTCGATCGGCTGGCTGATACGCAACTATCGCAAAGGCAAATCGATAGCACTGCCGGCACTCCTGGCAATGTTCTTTTTTGTTTCGGCCTATATTTATTTGATCTTTGCAGGCAAGAACGTTCCGATATGGGTGTACGGAGTGGTCGTTTTGTTAATAATTCTCGGGGCTTGGTCAACTTTGAAAAAAATCCGCAAGCAGTTGAACACCGTAGAGGAGCCCGCGAAATGATCGTGTCGCCAAGCTCGAGCAGCTTCCAATACCGCGATTTCCTCAATAAATGAAAGACATATACGACCTCATTGTAATCGGCGGAGGATCGGCGGGGCTTGTCGCCGCCGGCGGTTCCGCGATCCTCGGCGCCCGAGTTGCTCTGATCGAAAAGAATCTACTTGGCGGCGATTGCTTGTATACGGGGTGTGTGCCGTCCAAGGCGTTGATTAAATCGGCCCGGTTCGCACATCAGATACGACACGCGGAGACATACGGATTCAAAGCTGCCGAACCAGCGTTTTTGAAAGACTCTTTTGCCTCGATAACGGGCCGTGTTCAGGACATTATCAAGATCGTCGAGCACCACGACGCTCCCGAAGTGTTCGAAGAGATGGGCGTCGAAGTCGTTTTCGGCATGCCGCGGTTTTTGAACTCGAACGAGATCGAGGTCGTGCTAAAAGAAGACGGCGAGAAGCGGGTAATGCGGGCAAAACGCTTTTGCATTTCGACTGGCTCGCACCCGTTCGTGCCGCCGCTCGACGGGCTCGACGAGGCGGGTTTTATAACGAACGAAAATGTCTTTCATCTGACGGAACTGCCCAATCGCCTCGTTGTTCTTGGCGGCGGAGCTATCGGTGTCGAGATGGGACAGTCGTTCGCGAGATTCGGTTCTAAAGTAACGATCGTCGAAATGGGCGATCGGATCCTATCAAAGGAAGACACAGAAGTTTCCCAATTCATGCAGACGATGCTGACGAAAGAGGGTGTCGAGCTCCTTACAAATCATAAAGCGGTCAACGTTCGTAAGCGTGATGATGGAGTTAAGATCCTGGCTGTTGAATCTAACGGCAAGACAAAGGAGATCGAAGCGGATGAGATCATGGTTTCTGTTGGCCGTCGTCCGAATCTCGATGGGCTTGGGCTTGAAAAGGCCGGCGTCGAATCCGAACCGCAGCGGATAAAGACGAACGAATATCTCCAAACCTCGGCAAAGCACATCTTTGCGGCCGGCGATGTGACCGCGCATTTCCAGTTTACGCACATGGCCGATTATGAGGCGCAGGTCGTTATACAAAACGCCTTCGTTCCGTGGCCGTTCAAGAAGAAAACCGACTTTCGCGTCGTACCTTGGGCGACATTTACCGACCCGGAAGTTGGCCGCGTGGGAATGACCGAGGCGGATGCACGAAAAGAATTTGATGATGGCGTCAAGGTTTATAAGGTGGCATTCGAGGATAACGACCGCGCACAGTCGGAGAGTTCGACCGAAGGCTTCGCAAAGGTCGTTACCCACAAAAAGGTAATTATCGGTGCGACACTCGTCGGTTCCCATGCGGGCGAGTTGATACATGAGTTTGTCTGGGCCGTTAAGCAGCGTATGAAGATCACGGACCTGAACAAGATAATTCGCGTCTATCCGACACTTGCGAAGATCACACAGGCGGTCAGCACCGAGGCCACGGTTGAGGATTTAAGGTCGCCGTTCGTACAGAAGTGGTTCAAGCGATATTTAAAGATATGGCGATAGAAAACCCGCGAGTGAACCTGACGAGTGGACAAACTTAAACCCGCAATACTGATCATGACAAAGGTGCCGCAGCCGGGCATTGTAAAAACGCGCTTGCGACCGTTCCTTTCCGATGAACAGTGTGCCGAGCTTTCAAGATGCTTTCTCGCGGATACCGTCGCCAAAGCCTTGAGTGTCACGACGAACGTCATTGTCGCCTATTCGGCGGTCGGCCATGAAGGTTTGATCGTTGACCTGTTGCCGGAATCAACGACCTGCATTAGACAGAATGGCAAAGACCTTGGTGAGAGGATGGTTTCGGCGATCAACTTCGCCGCCTCAAACGGCTGCGGCCCGATCATTGTAATTGGGACTGATAGTCCAACAATGCCGCCTGAAGTACTGGAAACCTCCCTGCAGCGGCTTGCAGAACCCGCGACCGAGCTTGTACTGGGTGGAACTGAGGACGGCGGATATTATCTTATCGGTTTGAAGCACAACATTCCGTCGATCTTTCAGGGCATTCCCTGGAGTTCGGACAAAGCGTACTCAACGACTCTTGAGCGGGCCGCCGAAACAGGACTGTCGGGAATCGTGGAACTGCCGAAATGGTACGACGTCGACACACCGGACGATCTTCGGCGACTTTTTATCGAAGGGGACGAAAATGTGGACGCTATATCCGCGGCTCCAGAAACATGCCGCTGGGTCGTTGCTAACCGAAATTTATTTGATTAGCTCTCCAAATCGGTTTGCCGTCTTATAGGATGATACGATCGGGCGAGACGGTATGGGCTGATGCCGATCCAGTACAGGCATTGAAACATAACCCACCGAAAAAATACTGGAAGGAACGGCCGGTTTTCGAATCGGCGGGATGATGTCGTGATCTCGGATTTCACGCGAACAAGTTTTCCGCTCTTTTTCAATCGCCGTACAAATTCTAGATCTTCGAACAACGGCAACGGCTTGAATCCGCCGATCTGTTGATACACATCACGACGGACGAAAACGCCCGAGTCGCCGTACAACAGGCCAAGGTGCCGGATCTTGTCATAGAACAAGTTCATAAATGCGGCCGCACGACTGTCTCCGTCAAACCTGAGAGCAAAATTGCCGCCCACGACGTTGCCGTCTGAAAGAGCTTCGTGGATCAGACGAAGGGCATCTGTCGGTGGGATCGAATCGGCGTGGAGGAACCATAGGACGCTGCCGGTCGCCGCCAGAGCACCGGCATGCAACTGAATCCCGCGTCCGCGTTCCGTGCGGATCACGGTTACTTCCCTGCTCTTCGCTAATTCACAAGTTTCGTCCGTGCTGCCGCCATCCGCGACAATAATTTCAAACGACGCGGCGAGCTTCTGAAGCGCATCGAGCGTCCGGCCGATCTCGGTCGCTTCGTTAAGCGTCGGAATTATGATCGAAACATCAACGCTCATCGGTAATATCGGTTGGCGGCAATTCCCAACTCGGCCGCTGTTCGACGAACGGCATTTCAATAA
>JBBKXD010000039.1:0-5063 GCA_037969295.1 Pyrinomonadaceae bacterium
TAGATTCCCGACTCGCGAGCATCTTCAACGGATCATTCGTAATGACGGCGAATAGTCCCTGTTTTGTCGCCCGGGCGATCCAGCGAGGGCTGTCAACGGTCCACACTGTAACCGGCAAGCCCGATCTCTCTGCTTTCCCGACAAGTTTCCGGCTAAATAACGCTTTATGCACCGAAAGGTGATGGGCTCCCAGCTCGAGCGCGATATTTATCAGATACTTTTCTTTCCGAAGCAGTCGCATGAACTGCGGCGCGAAGAGCGCCGCCGTACGAAGCCCTGGCAAGATCGCCCGTGCCCGCGGAATAACTCCGAGCAGAAAGCTCTTGACGATCAACCGTTCCAGGAGCGGTGAGTCCCGAATTTCACGACAGACAGCATTGACGAGCGGTGAAACGTCGTTTTCCGTGTCGCACTTCATCTCGATGTATATCGGCCCTGCGACATTTTCAAGGAGTCGCAGGACGGTTCGAAGCGAGGGAATCCTTTCGGCCGCAAATTCGGGCCTCGCATGCGCCGGATAAGCGGCGTTGAACCATGATCCCGCATCGACGTGTGCGAGTTGATCGGCTGTAAGGTCCGAAACACGTTTGTTAATGCCGGCTGTTCTTACGAGCGTCGCGTCATGGATAACGACGGGCACGCCCTCTTTGGATAGCCGCACATCGAATTCGACTCCGTCCGCGCCCGACTCGAAGGCCGTTTTGAAAGCCGCTATCGTGTTCTCGGGTGCGGAAGCGCTGGCCCCGCGGTGGGCGATGATCAAGGGGACGGGCATTTTGTGTCTTTAGTCACCAGGGCCAAGTATCTTATTTGAAATTTGAAATTTGAAATTTGAGATGTGAAATCTGAAATCTGAAATCTGAACTTTGAAATTTGAAATTTGAAACTCTGAACTCGGAAATTTGAAATTTGAAATTTGAAATGTGATCTGAACTCTGAAATCCCAAATCCCAAATCCCAAATCCCAAATCCCAAATCCCAAATCTACCTCTTCTCCAAAAGAAAGATCGTCTTCGACCAGCCGATAGGATCGCTCGTCGGGAACTCGTGATTACCGACAATGTCAAAATAGCGTCGTGAAACTGTTATCACTTCCGACATAGGATGGATCTTGAAGTTGTAAAGCAGCTCGAGAACCGAGCCAACGAAGGACGGTTTGACGGGGATGAAGACGAGTTTGCCGCCAGGTCTCAGCACGCGGCTAAGTTCCTTTAGGCCGGCGTCCAGCGAAACATATTCGAGAACGCCGCACGTCAGAACAAGTTCGAATGTGTCGTCTGCGAATGGCAGCTCTAGAACATTCCCCTGAACTGATTCGATGTTTGCCGCGTCGATTTTGTTCTCTTTCGCAAACTGCTCGCGGGCGATCTTCAGGGAGTTCGCCGAGAGGTCGAATGCGATCATTTTCTTCGGCCGAAAACCCGCGTCCTGAAAACCAAGTGTGACGATGCCTGTTCCGCTGCCCGCATCGAGTACAAACGAATCGGAACCGATCACGAGATCCAGAGAGCGCAAATATTTCGCTACCGATTTCCGATACCCGTTTACCTTGAGCGCGAGATTATGTACGTCGGCGATGCGATCGTAGAAAGTCTGCGTTTTCGTCTTTGCCGGTTTCTGGCTGCCTTTTGCCATTGTCTATTTTTCGGCCAGGAGTTTTATGACCATCGCCCGGAGCTCTTCGATCCGCGTCGGGTTGGTTCCACTGTCGATATACCTAATTATACCTTTGCGGTCTATCAGAACGGTCGTCGGCAACGCGGTCGCGGCGTAAAGAGTTTGGGTCCGCTGATCGTCTGCGACCGCAAAATCATACGCGAGATCGTGTTGTTCCTTGAAGCGTTTCAGAAATGCGATCTCATTCGGATGATCGGCGGGCATTCCATCGGCGCGTCCGTAATAACGGGTCAGGCCAAGAATAACGAACCCGTCGCGTGTAAAATCCTGATGCCATTCGGCGAGCGCCGGAAAAGCGTCGAAACACGGCCCGCACCACGTCGCCCAAAAATCCAGAAGAACTACTTTTCCTTTTAGCGAAGCGAGGGTCTTCGGCTTCCCCGGAAACCACTGATCGAAACCAATCAGTTCAGGCGCGGGTTCGGTCAAAAGCTTGTATTGTTTCTCTCTTCTCTTAAGGCGCTGCAGAGCTTCATTTTGCGGGCCGCGCCCCGCGAAAACTTTGCCTGCTTCGATCAGTGACGCGAGATACGTCTCCATCCCGATCGATTTACGACCCGTTTCGATCTGGTAGGTGATCAGTTTGTCCGCGGCGTAATAAAAGAAAGTTGGCGAATTTATGGTAGACGCAATTTTCTTCATGTCTTCGAGCGCCGCGTCGGCCTCTTTGATCTTTCCAAGCTCGCGGTTCGTTTCGAACACAAGCATTCCGGCATCGAGAACCGCGTCGGCCGGATTAACCCTCGATGTCGGATCCTGCACCAGTGTCTTCGACGCTTCGTAGCTCTTGCGGGCGTGCTCAACCGCCTTCTGCAGATCCTTTGCGGCGATATACGATTTCGCCAACTCACTGTTCATGCGCCAACGATCGCTCATCTTCGTCGCGCCTCCGTTCTCGTAATCGGCAAGATATCTAAGAGCTTCGTCAAACTTTTTCTGCTTCGCGAAAACGTAGACGATGATCGAACGTGCGTTCTGTACGCGGCCGGGTTCTTGATCGGAAAAATCGAGGTACTTTTTGAGCTCGACGGTCGTACCGTCGTAATTCTCTGCGATCCAGTGCAGCAGGCCGGTGTAGTAAATGTCTTCGCCCGTAAGGTTGCTGCGCGTTGAAACAGCAGTCGCGTATTTCGCGGCCAGCTGTCGCTGCTCGCGTTCGGTTTCGAGCCGCAGTCGTTCGCTGTACGCAATTTTCTTTTGCTCGTATTCGGCGAACTTTGTTTTGTTGTATGCGTTTGCTTCGTCGAACATTTGCTTGACCGAGAGATCGGCGGCAACCGGCGCAACAACTGGCGCACTGGCCGGATTGACCCGACGCGACTGGGCGTTGCCAGAAATCGAGAGAACGAGAATGAAAACTAAGAAGACTAAACGCATAATCGAACTCTTCGCCGTAGTGTTAACGGTCGACGAAAACCGATCCGGCCCATACAGCTCCAAAAATCTCGAACCTACACCGTCAAAAATTCTATCCGAAATTACCTGGGCAGTCTTGGGGGCGAGCAGAATGCCGTTTCGGTAATGTGCCGTCGCAATGAAAACGTTTTCAAAACCGGGTACAACTCCGATCACCGGTAATCCGTCTTCCGCGAACGGCCGCAGTCCTGCCCAGCTCTCAGTAATCTCATGATCGCCGAGCGTCGGAACGATCTCCATGGCGGCCGCCTTCAACCCATCGATGCCATCGGTTGTCGTGCCCTTGTCAAATCCGGCGTCTTCGACGGTTGCTCCCACGAGAACGCGTCCATCGGCACGTGGAACGACGTAGCCTCTCGGGCCGTAGATCACCCGCCGAATCAGACGCGTACCGGTTTCAAAACTGATCATTTGTCCCCGGATCGGCCGCACAGAAGTTGGCAACGCAGCATCGCCGATTTTGATGAGTGACGTCCAGGCGCCGGTTGCAAGAATGGTAACGCCGGCGGATAGATCGCCAGCGACTGTCTTCGCGCCGGTAATGAGCCGGCCATCGGTGATCAGCTCCGAAATCTCACTGTTTTCTACAATTCGAATTCCGTTACGCTCGGCAAATGTGCGGAGAGCGGACAACAGTCTTCGGTTTTCAACCTGCCAGTCGTTCGCATAGAGAAGCCCTGCCCTTACGTCGGGCGAAACCCACGGCTCGAGACTTCGCACGGCTCCGCCCGACAGATACTCGACGGTTATGCCTTTCGATATTTGTCGTTCATGAACGGCGGCGAGTTCGTCAGCTTCAGTTTCGTCGAACGCTACGGACAAAGTGCCGCTGCGGTCAAGCTCGATATCGATGCCGGTTTCCTCCAGCAGAGCTTCTGAAAATCTCGGATAGAGTGCAAGCGACTCGATCCCGAACTGATGAAAATCCGCGCTCGTATCGGTCTCGATATTCGGCGCGAGCATCCCGGCCGCTGCCCACGAAGCCTCCCCGCCGATCCGACCACGATCGGCGATCACAATTCGCTTTACACCTTTTCTGTGCAACTCGCGGGCGATGCTCAGCCCTATGACGCCGCCGCCTATAATGAGAACTTCTGAAGTCATTGAAAGGTATAGGGTATACGGGCTGAAACGCGGCTGTAAAGGAGAAGGGGGGAATGGGGATTGCGGAGTGCGGAGTGCGGATTGCGGATTTGTCCTCTGTCGGCACCGCCAGCCTGACCGCTTTAACGATACGAAATTCTATTTTCTAAAATCCGCAATCCGAAATCCGCAATCCCCAATTGGCCGGCTCGCATTTCCCGGGGAGAGTCACGTAAGATAGATAAGATTATGAAACACACGGTCACACTTATTCCGGGCGACGGTATCGGGCCGGAGATCATTGCCGCGACAGTGCAAATTATCGAGGCAACAGGCGTCGAATTCGAGTGGGAAACCCGCATAATGGGTGCCCAGGCGCTTGAAAAGTACGGAACGACCCTGCCCGAAGATACGATCGAATCGATCAAGCGAAACAGGGTCGCACTGAAGGGCCCGCAGATGACGCCGGTTGGAAAAGGATTTACATCCGTTAACGTCGGATTGAGGAAGGCACTCGATCTTTACGCGAATGTCCGGCCGGTAAAGAATCTGCCGAACGTGCCGAGTCGCTACACTGATGTTGATCTCGTGATAGTGCGCGAGAACACGGAAGGATTGTATTCGGGCATCGAGCATACGGTGATACCGGGCGTCGTCGAGAGCCTGAAGATCATTACCGAAAAAGCGTCCACGCGCATCGCGAAATACAGTTTCGAATACGCTCGGGCGAACGGCCGCAAAAAGGTCACCGCCGTGCACAAGGCGAACATCATGAAGCTGTCCGACGGATTGTTTCTTGAATGTTTCTACAACGTGGCGAAGGAGTATCCGGATATCGAATCCGACGACAAGATCATCGACAATTGCTGCATGCAGCTTGTCATGCG
>JBBKXD010000040.1:0-24526 GCA_037969295.1 Pyrinomonadaceae bacterium
GAGTATTCGCTGTCCTGTTCGCCAAGCAGCTCGCTAAATTCATCAGCATCGAAATAGCTTGAGTGCGGGTCAAGCTCAGCGAGCATAGCGCCTACCGAGGCTTTCATCAGGCCCGCGTCGTTGAGGTTCGAGCCGGCCACATGTTTGCGTCTGATCAGATCGAGAGCCTCTCGAACGTCCAAGACTATCTTTCCTGCGGCAAGGGTAGATGACCGACTTTCGATCGCGGAGCTCGTCCTTGGAGCTGTTGAGGCTGAAAACGACGAACCCTGCGCGATCTGGAACGGATCAGAGGTCGCGATTGTTGAAGTGGTCTGGGCCGCGACCATGAGCGGTCCAAAGACACACAAAGCGCATGCGAAACTTGGAAACTTCTTCATGGTTTCAACGGACTTCGTTCCCAAACGGTGCCCCAAATTGGAATGAGCTAGAGAACGCCACTCCCGGTGACCCTTGGGTGATCAAAACTAAATTTGATTGTCAGAAAGCATCAATGACATAAAACTTCCATTAAACGCCACAGAAACCTCAGCGGGTTGAAACACAGGTGTTTTCGCGTAGAATCTTACCTATGCCAGGCGACGAGAATCTGACCAGGAAAATGCGTCGACTTATCGAAACCGTCGATATCGCAAATCTGTTGACCGAGCCACTGACAAGATCGATACGCGATATCTTGCGGGTTTCGGCGGCCGAGCTGGGAGCACGCGAGGCGTCCGTCCTGATCCGGGACGGAGCTGAAGGCGATCTTCGTTTTCTGGTGGCGACCGGCGAAGTCGCGTCGAAACTTCTCGATCTGAAGATTCCCGCTGGGAAGGGAATCGCGGGATTTGTAATGTCGTCAGGACAGCCGATGGCGGTTTCGGACGTAGAAGAAGAAGCTAGTTTTTATGCCGAGGTCGATAGGGAAACCGGCTATTCGACCCAGATGATCCTCGCGACGCCGCTGCGCCATAACGACGAGATGATCGGCGTGCTGGAATATATCAACCGGCCCGGGGACCAGCCACACCAACCTTTTACACCCGACGAAATGGATAAGGCGGCACTCTTCGCTGACGCGATCGCCTCGCTCGTAAGCGCATATGAATCGGCGAAACTCTTCCGTGATCTCGGCGAAAAGATCGTCGGGACGGACGAGGATATGGAGATCGACTCGATCCGTTCGTGGCTCGAAGATCTGAGAAGCTCGGCCGAGCATCGCGAGATGATGGACCTGGCCGTTCTCATTCGTGAGATCGCGAGCCGCGGAGACGCCGAACGAGTCTTGTGCCGCGAAGTGCTTGAATCGGTCCTGCGTTTCTCCGATACCAGGGGCGACACAAGTTTTCTTAGTCTGTAGTCGAGCTTTTCAAAGAAAATTGATCAACGATTAAGTAGATATCTGCTGCTCCCAAAGTGACAAATGTGTCAAAAATTGAAGCCGGATATTCGCCGGACACCGAAACCTTCTTCAAGATCGACGAAGGGTGGAGGTCGGCGACGGGGCTCGGTGTAAGCGTGGCAATTGTCGATAGCGGCATCGACACGACGCATCCGGACCTGACGGACAAAATAGTAGAAACCGTCGAGGCGCGATTGGACGGTAAGCGGGTGGTATTCGAACCGTCCGACGCGGGTGATTCGGCGGGTCACGGGACCGCATGCGCTGGAATTGTAATGAGCATTGCACCCGGGGCCCGGATCTTCAGTATCAAAGTTCTCGGAGCTGAAGGCCTCGGCGACGGCCAGGCAATTCTCGCCGGTCTCGAATACGCGATCAATAAGCGGTATCAGGTTATAAATCTAAGCCTTGGAACTACAAAACCGCAGTTTTTCGCTCCGCTTCACGACCTTCTCGACCGTGCATATCAGGCCGGCTGCATCGTGGTTGCGGCGGCCAACAATTTGCCTCAGCCGAGTTTTCCTTCTGTCTTCTCGTCGTCTCTGATATCAGTGGTAAAGAGCGGCGAGACAGATCCCTTAAATTTTGGATTTCATTTCGGCGAAGTGATCGAGCTAACGGCGCCTGGGGTGAACGTCCGCACTGCATGGCCGAATGGCGGCTATCGAAATCTGACTGGCAACAGTTTCGCGTGCCCGCACATCGTTGGCGTCATTGCTCGCCTTCTGGAAAGACATGCCGATCTGACACCGTTCCAGGTCAAGTCGGCACTTTACGCGATCGCCCGGCAAAACCGCGGACAGGGCACCGAGACCTGACACAAAAATTCGACGCTTCCCACCCTAGAAAAGAAGCGTCGCGAAAAGCGCAGTACCATAACTACGATTAATCAAAAGGAATTCGAGGCAAGCGTACCACTGCTGTTCACAACATCTCTGTACAGCGCCAGACAGAATGATTGAATAATTCGGCCGATAGCCGTTTTTGCATTTAGCGGAGCAAAGTGATTTTATAAAATCTGAAAATCTATGTCTGAAACTTTTAATCTGACACCCCTCGAGATCGAGGAATATTCTCTCGGAAATGGTCTGCGCGTCGTCCTGAATCGCGATGAGGCCGTGCCTGTGGTTGCGGTAGCGGTTTACTACAACGTCGGCTCCCGAAATGAGCGAGAAGGGCGTACCGGGTTCGCACACCTGTTTGAACACATGATGTTCCAGGGCTCGGAGAATGTGAAAAAAGCCGAGCACTTCCAGTTCATTATGAAGGCCGGCGGCACGATGAACGGTACTACGTCCAGCGAGCGAACGAATTACTACGAGACGCTGCCGGCGAATCAGCTGCCGTTGGCTCTCTGGCTTGAATCGGACCGAATGCGCTCGCTCGCAGTCACCCAGGAAAATCTCGACAACCAGCGTGAGGCGGTAAAAGAAGAGAAACGCTTGCGGTACGACAATCAACCCTACGGGCAGATCTTCGACCTCATCAACGAGATGATCTACCGCAATTTTTCGAACTCACACTCGACGATCGGCTCGATGGAACATCTCGATGACGCAACTGTCGAAGACGTACAGGAATTCTTTCGCATTTACTACGCACCGAATAACGCAGTACTTGTCATCTCAGGGTCGTTCGAACCTGGAACTGCGAAACAACTCGTCGAAACGTATTTTGGAGACATTCCCTCGCAGCCCGAGCCGCCCGAACTCGACGTATCCGAACCAGCTGAAGTCGCTCAAACTTACCGCCAGTGGGAAGACAAGCTTGCGCCGTTTCCCGCATTTCTGATCGGATGGAAAATTCCCAAGCGTCGCTCGCCGGAGTTCAATGCGCTCTATCTAGCCGGAAAGCTCCTCTACGACGGTGAAAGCTCGCGTCTCTATCAAAAGCTCGTGAAGGGCGATGAATCGGTGATTCAGCTATTCGGATTTACGGATGAGCGTCGCGGGCCGTCGAGCATATTCGTGGGTGCGATCCCGAAACCGGAAAAAGACCTGAGCCGAATTCGCGACATTATCATGACTGAGATCCGCCACGTGGCGACGGAAGGCCCGACAGCAGACGAAATGCAGAAGCTTCACAATCAGCTGATAAATGACACGGTTCGGATGCGTCAGTCCTCGATGGCCCGTGCTCAGCAAATTGCGGAGTATGCTCTTTATGACGACGATCCGACGCTCATCAACAGCGATCTGGACGAGTATCTTGCCGTGATGCCGGACCAAATAAGAAACGCGGTGCAAAACTTTCTGAATACGGAGAACCGTGCCCTCCTGGATGTTACTCCCGCCGGAAAGGGATAATACCGGGCCTATGGATCCGCAATCACCGATCCGCATTTCCACTATGACTCAAGCAACAAGAAGATCATTCCCAAGCCCGCTCGAGCCGGCACCCTTCAATATCCCTGAACCGCTGGTCACAACGCTGGATAACGGCTTGAGGGTCGTGGTTGTCGCCGACAACCGCCTCCCCTTGGTCAGCTACCGGCTGGCATTTCTTTCGGGTGATGCGGACGACCCAGCGGATAGTATCGGCATCACTTCTGCGATGGCGTCGATGTTGACCGAAGGTACCGCAAACTATTCGAGTTTGGCGCTCGCCGAAAAAGTAGAACGACTTGGAGCGGGCCTTTCCGCGAATTCGTCTGACGATTTTACCGTCGTCGCTGCGTCTTCGTTGTCGATCTACTCGACAGAAATTCTGCAGCTGATGTTTGAGATCGTTTTTCGGGCGACGTTTCCTGAAGCTGAGCTCGACCTTTATAAGCGGAATACGATCGAGAACTTAAAATTTCAGCGTTCCCAGCCCGGCTTTCTGGCGAACGAACAAGTAGCAAGGATTCTTTACGACGAACACCCGTACGCACGGATCTCGCCAACGGCGGGTGACATTGAAGGACTTACCCGCGAGAAGATAGCGGACTTTTATGGAAAGCGGCTGTTGCCGAATAATTCTGTTTTTGTCGCTGTCGGCGATATCGAAACAACAGAGTTTTTAAAGGAAGTTGAAGATCGTTTTGGCGATTGGAAGTCGGGTGATGTGCCTGTTGCTAATGTTCCCGCTCCTCCGATTCGCAATGGCAGGTCTGTGACGATCGTTGATCGGCGAGACTCCGCTCAGACGAATATCGTGCTTGCGAACACTACTTTCGAACGGAAGGATCCGGATTACTTCGCGGCGACGGTAATGAATCAGATTCTCGGTGCGGGAGCTTCGTCCCGGGTCTTTATGAATCTCCGGGAAGAAAAGGGCTACACTTACGGAGCGTATTCCCGACTCGACGCAAAGCGCCTGGCGGGGGATTTCGAGGCTACTACAGAGGTGAGGACCCAGGTAACAGGCGATTCGCTTCGCGAGTTGTTTTACGAGCTTGAACGCATTCGATCCGAGCCCGTTTCCGAGGCCGAACTCGACGACGCAAAAAATTTCCTGACCGGCGTGTTTCCGATCCGAGCGGAAACGCAGGAGGGGCTGACGAATCTAATAGTTAATCAACAGCTCTATGATTTGCCGAGCGATTATCTACAGACTTATCGCGAGAACATTGCGGCGATTTCGAAGGAAGACGTTCAACGCGTGGCGAATAAGTATATTCAACCGGACGATCTCGCGATCGTTCTGGTCGGCGACGCAAAGGATGTTTTGCCACAAGCGCGGAGCTATGCGGAAAGCATAAATATTTTCGACACGGAAGGTACCACGATGGATATTGCGAGCTACGACGAAGAACCCGATGCTGAAATAGCGGTTGTGTCGGGAACCTGGGAACTCAGTTTGGATTTTCAAGGACAAAAGCTGCCAGTTACTCTGACGCTTGAACAAAACGCTGATCGCATTTCAGGAAAGATCGAAACACTGCTGGGCAGTGGAGACATCGAAGACGGTACGGTAAAGGGTAACAAGGTCTCGGCAACCGCTCGGACAGAAATTCAAGGCGAGTCGGTGGATTTCGAGATAATCGGATCGGTTGATGGAGATTCGATGCGTGGAACATTGTCCGCTCCGATCGTACCTGACGCTCTTTCCTTTGAAGGAAAACGCACGAGCTAAGCCCGGGTAAACTGGGTTTCAACCGCGAGTTCTTCGACGCCTTCCGGAGACACGTTGTACATCGTGTAACCGAAGCCGTTTTGATTCGGCGTTATCTCAGTTCGCCAGCCCCAATCAGGATGGCCCGGGACGGCGTAGAATCCCGTGACTGAGATTCCTCCCCCCGCGGTGACCTTTCCGTTACACAGCATCAGCACATCTTTCGAGTGCCAGGAGTCCGTCCAAACCGCCTGGACGGCATCGGACTTTGGATCAGCCCCAACAATTAAAAGACCTTCCTGAGGATCGTTATCGAATGACCACGTATATTCGATCGAGAGAAACTGTCCGTTCATTTTAGAACGAACGGTCGCGACGGATCCCGACTCCTTCAACTTTTCCGGCATCCACGGTACATGAAGTTGGTTCGTTCCGTTCCACGAGCCAACCAGATCCGAGAGTTTTTGATCGACACTCATAAGCTCAATAATTTTCGACGATGACGTGCCGAAAGTATACCGCTCGGCGAATAAAGATTGACAGAACACGGCCATGGCAGCAGGAAGACGTGGAGTTTTGAGTTGTGAGTGAGGTAGCTGCTTCTTGGAGAAGACAGGACGGGTTGTTCACAACTCAAAACATGGTGTGTGTGGGAGAGCTTTTGCTCTAGCTCGCTCGCCGCAGCGGCGGGTTAATCGACGAATCGTCGTTTTTTTGCATCTCCATCAAGTACCGGATCAGCGCAGACGCCGCTCGTTTCGTGAGTTCGTCCGTCGAACAATTCATCGTAGCGTTGCATTCCTCGTCGGGATCAAGCTTCAGTTCGCGAGCTATCGCCCGGATCATCCCAAGCTGCTTGGCGGTCACGAGTTCACCGAGACTTTGTGCTATCGGGTTCGTAGGAAAGTCGACTTCGGCATCACCGGAGAGCTCCGATCCTTCGCGTTCTAAAGACTCCGGTTCCTTTTTGTAAAGCTCTCGAGCGATACCAAATTTTACGGCCGCCCGTTTTAGCGCATCGTGCTCGGCTTTTTTGATTCCCATCTCACTTTGCGAGAGACCGGTCCCAATGCCTTCACGCGTAACGCCGTCGATCGTGATCGCGACCGTTACGGTCATAAGATCCCCGATCTGCCGGATATCCTTAACCGTATGGGCCCAATTGGGGGCAGCCTCGTCAAGGATATCCGCGACCGTGTGCCATTCAACGTAATCGATCATCCGGACGTTGCCATTTCGATCGCGCCATCCTTCCCGCTGCTTTACTAACTTCGGATCGACATTTTTCTTTAGCTCGCGAAGCGTTGCGGAGAATTCAAGCACGTTGGTGCGATCATCGCTCGGCCGAGCCGAGTCGAGGGTCGCGTCGCCGGCTTCTTTTAGGTAGGTTTGTCTCATTTGTTTGTCTCCTTTCGCATTCTTGGACTATCAGCCCCGTTTTCCTTCGCACAAGGCCTCCATCACCCGTGTCCCATCGATGCAACAGTGTATCAGCAAAGTTTGCTTGTTGCAAGCATGAAACTAGGTGTTGCATTTAAGATTTTCGTGTGTTATGTTTTATCCGTGAAATGCCACGTGCACCAATGACACTAAGTCGGGAGGCTTTGGGAAGAAATGGCTGACAGAAATGACAACTTTATAAATACTGTGGAATTAGGCCGCGCGATCAAGCGGCGGCGGGAAGAACTGGGATTTAGCCTCAGGGACGTCGCCGACGTGACAAACGTTTCGGCGTCAACACTTTCCCGTATAGAGAACGGAACCGGGAAGCCGGATGCTGACAATATTGCCCGTCTGACAGGCTGGCTCGACATGCCGATCGACCGTCTGATGAGTAATCCTGGCTCCGAGGTTGAGGCGGTGGTCTATTATCCGCATGAAGCGACGCCTGAGATCGTCGAGGCCCATCTTCGGGCGGACAAAAAGCTGACTCCGGAGACCGCAAAAGCTCTCTCAGAGCTGTTTCGCGTCGCCTACAAGCAGTTTAGTAAACCTGGAGAAGATTAACGCTCTTGGCTTTTTGGAAACTTTCGAGAATGCACAGAATTTGACACTTCGGAGCGTTTAGAATGCAAACTTCATTGTCAGATAGGCGATTTTCGGTCGATACAACATTCGTTCTCTTCTTTTTGGCGGTCGATTTCGGCCAGTCTGCGATGTCATTCGGCTTAGATACCGTGTTTTCGGCTCTAACGCTTGGAATGCTCCTGATTTTGCCGTACTTTCTCCCTTTCGACGGGGAAAAACCCGACTTTATGGGCTGGTTGCTTGGTCGGAGCCTCATTTCGGTCTTTGCTGTTATTTTGGGGCTGATGTATCACGCGGCGGTGGGTGTTGCTTTGCCGGCTGAGTTTCGGTTCCTGCCGATGACGCTCCTGATCGTCACGGCCATGATCAGCTGCTACTTGCAGTTCTATGCTATGATTAGATATCGTTTGGCGAGATAGGCAAAAGGCGTCGAACGTAAACAAAATCCGCGCTTGTTTCGGGAACAAGCGCGGATTTTTCGTTGTCTTTGCCAACAGGTCTAGGCTGCCAACTCACTGACGACAGGTGCGTTATCGATCTCGTTGTGGACCAGGGCATATATCTTCTTGACCTGCTCCACAAGTTCCGCGTATTGGCTCGGGGTAAGGGCTTGCGCCCCGTCGCATAAGGCTTCCTCAGGGCATGGATGAACCTCGATCAGCAGGCCGTCGGCACCGCCGGCCACGCCGGCCCTGGCAAGAGGATTCACTAGATAGTTGTGACCGGTGCCGTGTGACGGGTCGACCAGAATTGGAAGATGAGTCATTCGATGTACCGCCGGTACAATTGATAGATCCATCGTATTTCGAGCATGATCCGCAAATGTGCGAATACCTCGCTCGCAAAGAATCACGTCGTAGTTTCCCTCAGACATTATGTACTCGGCCGCGAGCAGGAACTCATCGAGGGTCGCGGACAAGCCGCGCTTGAGGAGAACCGGCTTGCGGGTTCGTCCGGCGTATTTGAGCAGCGAGAAGTTCTGCATGTTGCGAGCCCCGATCTGGATACAGTCGCCGTATTTTTCAACGAGGTCGACGCCGTGCTCATCCATCGCTTCAGTCACGATATTCAAACCGAAGCGATCGCGAACTTCCGCGAGGATCTTTAGTCCGTCCTCCCCCATCCCCTGAAAAGCGTATGGCGATGTCCTCGGTTTGAATGCACCGCCGCGGAAAAATTTAGCACCGCTCGCGGCGACCGACTTCGCCACCGATAGAACCTGCTCAGTATTTTCAACCGCACACGGTCCGGCGATAATTGCGAGATCTCCACCGCCGATCGTCGAGTTTCCGACTTTTACTACAGATTTCTCCGGCCGAAGATCCTTCGAGATCAGTTTGTAAGGCTTCGTGACGCGTATCGCATCGGCGACGCCCGGCAAGTTCTCGAAATGGCCGGGATCGAGCGCGCTCTTATTGCCCGTGACGCCGATCGCGGTCCGGTGTTCGCCGGGCATCGAATGGCCCCGAAAGCCGAGAGTCTCAATAACTTCAACAACGCGGTCGATCTGGGCCTGCGTCGCATCGGATTTCATTACAATGAGCATAAATAGATATTTCCTTGACTACCCGGCAAAACTAAAACTCTAGAGTTCCGGTGTTGATTTTGCAAATTGCGGCAACAGGACGCCTGCGAAAGCCTCGACAGCCGATACGGGATCGCCGCTCGCGGATCTTTCGATTTCCGAGACGATAGCCGATCCGACGACCGCCGCGTCGGCAAAACGCCAGACGTCCCGAATCTGATGCTCCGTCGAGATTCCAAAGCCGACGGCGATCGGCAGATCGGTGAACTGACGTGTTCGTTCGACCAGCTTTTCGGCATCGGCGCTAACGGTATCCCTTGCCCCGGTAATACCGGCTCGCGACACGGCATAGAGGAATCCGCTTGAGCGTTTCGCAATTTTCTCGAGCCGGTCATCCGTTGTTGTCGGAGCTACAAGAGATATCAAGTCGAGGCCGGAGTCGCGGAGCACGGACGAAAATTCCATCGCCTCTTCGTCGATCGCATCGGTTATCAGGATGCCATCGATGCCGGCCTCAGCCGCGTCCCGGGCGAGGTTCTGAAATCCGTAACTTAGCAGCGGGTTGAGATAACTAAACAAAACGAGCGGTGTTTCGACTTGTTCCCGAGCCTTGCGCGCGATCGAAAGAACGTCCGAAACACTGACGCCATTCGCAAGGGCGCGCTGCGATGATCTCTGTATGGTCGGTCCGTCCGCCATTGGGTCGCTGAACGGGACGCCGATCTCGATCACATCCGAACCGAGCTCTGCGAGCTTTAATATGATCAGCAGCGAACGGTCTCTATCAGGGTCGCCGGCGGTTACGAACGGAATAAATCCCTTCCGTCCTTCGGCCCTCATCCGTTGAAATGTTTTCGCGATCCTACTCATTACTTTTGTTCAAAATTTCAGCGACCGTGTTTACGTCCTTATCTCCGCGCCCTGACAGATTGGCGACGATCAGGGAATCTTGCGGCAATCCGGGAGCGATCTTCGCGACATGCGCGATCGCATGGGAAGACTCGAGTGCAGGAATGATCCCTTCGGTCCTGGACAGAAACTGAAATGCCTCGAGAGCTTCGTCATCGGTTACGGAAACGTACTCAACGCGATGAATGTCGTGGAGATGTGCATGTTCGGGGCCGATCGAGGCGTAGTCGAGTCCGGCGGAGATAGAATGCGTAGTGGCGATCTGGCCATGCTTGTCCTGCAACAGGTAGCTCTTGGTGCCCTGAAGCACCCCAACACTGCCTCCGTCCATGAACCGTGCAGCATGCTCGCCAAGTTGTGATCCCGTACCACCAGCCTCGACTCCGATCATCCGCACATCGTCGTTCAGAAACTCGTGGAATAATCCGATCGAGTTGGATCCGCCGCCGACACATGCGACGAGGATGTCGGGCAAACGGCCTTCGGCTTGAAGTATCTGCTCGCGAGTCTCGCGACCGATGACGCTCTGAAAATCGCGCACCATTGACGGATACGGATGCGGGCCGAGGGCGGACCCGAGCAAATAGTAGGTTGTCGAGATATTCGTTACCCAGTCGCGGAGCGCCTCGTTGATCGCATCTTTCAAAGTGCACGAGCCCGAATCGACACCTCGGACTTCGGCTCCTAGCAGACGCATCCGAAATACGTTCAGCTCCTGCCGTCGCATATCTTCGGTTCCCATGTAGACCACGCATTCGATCCCGAAAAGAGCGCACACCGTGGCGGTCGCGACGCCGTGCTGCCCGGCACCCGTTTCGGCAATTACACGCTTTTTGCCCATCCGCCTTGCGAGCAAGATCTGGCCAATGCAGTTGTTGATCTTGTGAGCGCCCGTGTGATTCAAATCCTCGCGCTTAAGGTAAATGCGTGCGCCTCCCAGTGTTTCGGAGAGTCGTTTAGCGTACGTCAGTGCTGTAGGCCGGCCCGAATAATTTGAGAGAAGGGAATCGAGCTCGGCATGAAATTCTTTATCATCTCGCGCCGCGAAATAGGCGCTGGTCAGTTCATCCAGCGGTGCCGCCAGCGTTTCCGGCACAAATCGTCCGCCGTATTCGCCCCAATATCCACGTTCGTCAGGTTCGTAATTCATAAAGCAGCTTTGGCGTTCCGAACGAACGCGACGACCTTTAACGGATCCTTTATTCTCTTTTCCAATTCCACTCCGCTGCAAACGTCGACCGCGAACGGCCGTGATTTGCGAATCGCCTCGCCGACATTTGCCGGTGTCAGGCCGCCCGCAAGATAGAAGTTCGGAACAAACTCACTGAACTCTACCGCGGCATCCCAATCAAAAGTTGCGCCCGATCCGCCGAAAGAGCGCGAATCGCTATCGAGCATGAAGTGATCGACGTCGTATTCCAACACCATGCCGGCTCGAAAGTCCTTCGATACACGGACCACTTTTATCACCTTCGCACCCGTGGCTGCTTTTAGCCGGCTCACGAAATCCGGGCTTTCGTCTCCGTGCAGCTGAATGACGTCCAGGGACAGTTCCGAATATATCCTTTCGAGCTCGGAGAGACTGCTGTTTACAAAGACTCCGACGCTCACGACGTGTGGCTCCAGCTTCTCGATAGTCGCTTTAGCTGAGGTCGGGGAGACATATCGCGGGCTCCTTTCGTAAAAGTTGAATCCGAGCATGTCGGCCCCCGCATCGACCGCAATGCGTGCGTCGTTTAGGCTCGTTATGCCGCAGATCTTCACCTTCGTCACAATAATATCTCCTCGCGGGCGATGGAGCCGGCTGTACGCATCAAAGTCTCGCCGATGAGGAAGGCCGAATATCCAAGATCCCGCAGTTCGATAATTTCTTCGCGTCTCGTAATCCCGCTTTCTGAAACGAGAAGCGCCGACGCGGGTGCCAGTCGAATAAGTTTGCGGGAGACGTCAAGAGAGACATCGAGGCTGCGGAGATCGCGGTTGTTGACCCCGATCAGCTTCGCGTCGATCGACGCGGCGATCGCCATTTCGTCTTCCGTGTGAACCTCGATCAAAGCATCCATTCCGAGATCATCTTCCGCCAGTGACCGAAAACGTTTTAGCTCATCAACGGTGAGAGCGCCGACGATCAAAAGTATGGCGTCGGCACCCGCCTCCGCTGCTTCAAAGATCTGAAACTCGTCGACGATAAAATCCTTTCGCAGGATTGGTAATGAAACTGCCCGTCGAATTTCTCGCAGATCGTCGAGTGAGCCGTGGAAATAATGCGGCTCGGTCAAAACGGAAATCGCGCGGGCCCCGGCAGTTTCATATGAACGAGCAGTCTCCGCCGGGTCGGCTGCGTCATCAATCACGCCTTTGGACGGCGACGCCTTTTTAAATTCCGCGATAATGTTGACCTGTTCGCGCACCTCGAGTGCCGTTCGAAACGCGTGAGGCTGCGCCGCGGATCGCGTACGTCGTGCCCGGGTCCGAAGCTCAGCGACGTCCGTCGCCCGCTGTGCAGAATCGACTCTCACCCGAGTCGATTCGAGAATTGTGTTCAAAATTGAACTCATCGTTTCGTCAAATCGGCCAAACGTAACATTTTCTGCTCCGCACTACCGCTCCTGATACTTTCGGTGGCCTTCTCTAATCCGTCTCGCAAAGTTTCGGCGGCGCCGGCGATATATATCGCCGCGGCGGCATTGCTGAGGACGACTCTCTCGGGCGGCGTCTCGCGTCGTTGCCCGCGCAAGATCTCGCGTATTAAAGTCGCGCTTTGCTCCGCCGAAGTAACCTTTAGCCCGGATAACGGCTCGCCGGGAAGCCCAAAATCCGGTGGAGATATTTCGAACCTTTGAACAGATCCTTCAGCGACCTCAGCGACGATCGTCGGGCCGCTCAGGGAAATCTCATCCACTCCATCAAGGCCATGCACGATCCAGGATTTTCCGGTTCCGAGTCGTGACAAAGCCCCTGCCATCTTCAATACCAATTCCTCTTTCCAAACTCCTATCAACCGGTGCGGTGCATTTGCCGGATTGCAGAGCGGGCCGACGCAATTGAAGATCGTTGGAAACCCGAGCCCGCTCCGCACCTTTGCAAGCGTTGGTGACAGTCGGTGAAAGTTCGGAGCGAACATAAAGCATAGGCCGATCTCATTCAAACATCGCGCCGCAATCTGAGCATCGACCGCCGTTTCCACACCGAGCGCGGATAGAACGTCGGCGCTGCCCGTGTTGCTGGTCGCCGCTTTGTTACCGTGTTTGGCAACCGCCACGCCCGCGCCGGCGACAACGAAGGCCGCCGCCGTCGATATATTGAACGACTTGTTTCGACCGCCGCCCGTTCCGACGATATCGACAAACATTTCGTGTTTCGTCGAGACTTTTGTACACCGCTCTCGCATGATACGAGCGATCAAATAGATCTCATCATCCGCGATCCCTTTCTCGTCCCACGCGCGGAAAACTTCAGCCAGCAGACCCTCATTCGTTTCGCTGATCATGGCATCTAGAAATACTTCTGCCGCGGTCTCGTCTACATGATAGCCGTCACGAAATTCCTGAACGTGTTTCTGCAGAATGTTCACAACAGATTGTTCTCCGCAAGTTCGATAGCTTTTAATAACGCACGTGCCTTGTTGATCGTCTCCTGGTATTCGAGCGCCGGTACAGAATCGGCGACGACCCCCGCACCCGCCTGGACGTACGCAACGCCGTCTTTTAATACAAGCGTTCGAATGGCGATACACATGTCCATGTTTCCCGCGTAATCGAAGTATCCCACCGCGCCGGCATACACTCCTCGCGGATCCGGCTCCGTCTCCTTAATGATCTCGATCGCCCGCACCTTTGGCGCACCTGAGACTGTTCCGGCAGGGAAGCACGATGCAAGTGCGTCGAACCGGTCCAGTCCGGCTCGCAGCGTTGCCGAAAGATAACTAACGAGATGCTGGACGTGAGAATACTTTTCGACGCTCATTAGATTTTCGACTCGGACACTTCCATATTCGGCGACACGGCCAAGATCGTTTCGACCCAGATCGACCAACATCAAATGCTCGGCGACTTCCTTTTGATCGGCCTGCATTTCTTCCGCGAGCTTGATGTCTTCGTCGTTCGTCGTGCCCCGCGGCCGTGTCCCGGCGATCGGCCGATACTCGAGATCCCGGCCCGAACACTTGACGAGCATCTCGGGCGAGGCGCCGATGATCGACTGATCCTGCATCTGCAGCAGAAACATATACGGTGACGGATTCAGTGAGCGCATCGCACGGTAGATCGATACCGGGTCCGCATAGGTCGGTCGCGAAAAGCATTGCGAGATGACGACCTGATAGCATTCGCCGGCGCCAATCAATTCCTTGATATCGCGAACCGCAGTCTCAAAATCCGTCCGTTGCCAGTTCGATGAAACGTTCGCATCAACACTGCCGGTGATGATCTCCGGCAACTCAATCGGATCGTTCTCGAGCACATTACGGATCGATTTATTTTGTTGAGCGGCCCGGCTGTGTGCGTCGGAGTCTCCGCCGGCCCCTTCAGGAAAGACGAGCGAGATGATCTTTACGACCTGCTTGGCGTGGTCGAAGGCAATGACGGAACGAAAGAACATGAAAGTCGAGTCGGATTCGTCCTTGGCGGTCTGGCCACGAAGGGACGGCTCGAACCACCCGGCACAATCGAACCCGAAGTATCCGATCGCTCCGCCAACGAATGCCGGCAGCTCTTCGTCGCACACAACTATTTGGTCGGCAAAGTGCCGGCGAAGAAAGTCGATCATCGGCAGATCTAGCGTGCGTTCACCGTCGTCATCTAAGATCGTCACCGAGGACGCATTGCCCGTAACGATCATTTTCGGATCGGCACCGATGAACGAGTATCGGGCAAGCGATTCGCCGCCTTCCACCGATTCGAGCAGAAACGAATTGTCACTGTGTTTTGAAAGCTTGAGATAAACACCGAGAGGGGTCAGCAGATCCGCCGAGATCGTCTCGATCACAGCTATGACTTTGCCTGTTTCTCTTTTTTCTGAACTTATCATCGCAAACAAAAAAAACGCCGCCCGATATTAAAAAGGCGGCGTTTCTTCAGACTCAAAACTCTGGGATTGTTATCGGATAGAACCGATCAATTTCCTCTCAAGTCATACACCGCAGCGCCAGCCAACGCCAAACTGATTCGGCTCGCCAACTGTTTACTGCGGTACTCACTTGAAAGTTCATGCAAATCACTTGTAGCAAAATTACTCGACCGATGTCAATCACATCTTTGGCGGGACTTCGATGCCCATTGTGTTAAGAGCCGCGGTGAGCGACCGGCGAACGGAATCTGCAACCGATAGTAAAACAGCACGCTTAACCGGATCCTGTTCCGGCAGGATCTTATGATTGTGATAGAAAAGATTGAATCCCTTCGCGAGATTGAAGGCGAATTTCGCAAGAATCGCTGGTTCGGTTTGTCCGGCCGCGTGCGCCACGGTTTCTTCAAGTCTCGACGCGAGCATTAACATAGACCAGATCTCGTCACCACCCTCACCTCTGAAAACCTCGGCGGTTTTTGCCGGATCCGCGGCGAACGCGGTCGCTTGCTCGACACTCTCGCCGCCTTCAGAAAGTTTGCGGAATATCGAGTTCGCTCTAACGGCGGAATACTGACATAGGCAGCCCGTTTCACCCTCGAACGATAGAGCTTCTTTGAAGTCGAAGACGATGACCGTATTTCGCGTGAACTTCAGTAAAAAATATCGAAGAGCTCCAACCGCGAGCTGATGTGCGATAGCGGTTTTCTCCTCAGAGCCTTCGTCCGGATGCCTTGATTCAACTTCGGCGAGCGCGATCGCTTCGAGACGGTCGATCAGATCATCCGCTTTAACACCCAACCCCTTTCGCCCGCTCATTTCAATAAAGGAGCGCTTCTTGTCTTCATCGGACAACACGAAGCCAAGCTCTTCAGCCGCGGCCGGCGATAGAGCCACCATTTCATAGGCGAGATGGATACTCGCACTTTCACCTTTCTCCGGCGATACGGCCGCGACACCTTTCCGAACGACGTCTTGTGTATACGATTGCCTGGAATCGATCACGTTATAGACCGTTTCGCCATGTCCGAACTCGGGCGTCGCCGCGTTCTCGGTTCGATCCGCCGTCGTGATCCAAACTTCTGCTCCGTCGGCATATGTGTGAAACGGCTGGTAGAAAAAATCCATGCCGAGTATGCCAAGCTTCCACATCTGATAGGCAATGTCTTTGCCTGTGTAGGTCACGGTTCCATTGGATCGCACGAGGATCTTGTCTGCTTCGTGTTCGTCTGTTCCGGAATGAGATTCGAACGGCATCACCCAACAGCCCGAATTCTTTCCTTCGCTTTCGAGCCGAATGACGCCGAGTTGTTTCATCTGCTCGA
This sequence comes from Pyrinomonadaceae bacterium, assembly GCA_037969295.1. GTDB lineage: Bacteria > Acidobacteriota > Blastocatellia > Pyrinomonadales > Pyrinomonadaceae > OLB17. The sequence continues at coordinate 16,271 of JBBKXD010000040.1, forward strand.
ATGCTTTGTCCCAGAAGTGAAGATGGAGGATCTCGGACTCGCGGGGCAGCAGATCGTATCGGATCGACAGCCGCTCCATTGTATCGACAATGCACTGGACATTTCGCGTCGCGACATAGTCGGCCAGCTCAGCCATTTCATTTCGTCCCTCTTCGATAAGATGGAGGATCTCGGCTCGTTTTTCTTTTAACTCTTCGTTCGTCTGATATTCGACTCCGACTCTGGCGTATAGGTCCCAACAGTAATAATCGAACGTCATGCCGTCTGCACTCAGCTCGGAGTCAAGCCGTTTTATTTCGTCGAGCGTCTTGTTTTCCAGATAGACAAATCCGACCACGACGTCCGCAACCTGGACGCCCGTGTTGTCGATATAGTTCTGCACTTCTACACGTTTTCCGGTTGCCTTCAGAATTCTCTGGAAGGTGTCGCCGAGCACCGAGTTGCGGACATGCCCGATATGCGCGGCTTTGTTCGGATTAACGGAAGTATGTTCGACACAGACCTTCTCGGCATCGGGTCGGGTGGATCGTTCCAGTTGGGGAAGCGGTTCGGCTGAAATCCGGGACGCAATAAACTGGGGTCGGTTAAAGTAAATGTTTAGGTAACCCGCACCGGCAACTTCGACCTTTTCAACAAAATCGAACTCTTCAAGTGATGATTTAAGTATTTCAGCGATCTCGCGCGGATTTCTCTTCTCGCCGGTCTCTTTCTTGATCGTCTTTGCCAGTTCAAAAGCGACCGGGAAAGCGACATCTCCTAACTCCGTCTTTGGCGGCGTCTCCGACGCGACGTAGTCGAGCTCGATTTCAAAAGCTCCGCGAGCCGTCGATCGGATCCGTTCACGTAAAATTTCGTGTAATTCGGCAAGCGTCATGGGTTTCGGTAAAACGTGGATTATACAAGCCCCTAGACTAAGTCCCAAGTCCCTCGACCAAGTCCCAGAGTCCCAAGTCCCAGAGTCCCAGAGTCCCAGAGTCCCAGAGTCCCAACTTCTTGGGACCTTGGGACTTGGGACTTGGGACTACGGAAAGCTATACTTTCAATTTCATGCGAACGCTTTATTTCGATTGCTTTGCCGGCGTAAGCGGCAACATGATCCTTGGAGGATTAGCCGAGCTCGGTATTGACCGCGACGAGCTCGTAACACAGCTCCGGACTGTTGCTCCTGTCGGTTTCGAAATTGTCTTCACGAATGCAATCCGGTCGGGAATATCTGCGATCCATGCAGAAGTTCACGTGCCCGAGGAACATCTCCACCGACACCTTCGCGATATCGAGACGATAATTGACGCGTCCGGCGTTTCTGAAACCGTCAAGCTAAGATCAAAATCGATTTTCCGACGTCTCGCTGAAGCCGAGGCCAAAGTTCATGGCGTTGATATAGGCCAGGTACATTTCCACGAAGTGGGAGCGATGGACGCGATTATTGACATCGTCGGAGCCTGCATCGGTTTTGAGCTGCTGGGAATCGAGCGCTTCGTGTGTTCGAAAATACATGTCGGGAGCGGCTTCGTTGACATCGCCCACGGGAAGTTTCCGGTTCCGCCACCGGCTGTGACCGAGCTCTTGAAGGGAGTACCGTTTTATTCGACCGAAATTGTAGGCGAACTCGCGACCCCGACCGGAGTCGCAATAATTACGACGTTGTGTGAAGAATTTGGAAGCACCACGGATCTCACGATCGATCGGATCGGATACGGTGCGGGAACCCGTGACTATGATAATTTTCCGAACGCACTGCGTCTGATCGTTGGGGAAACAAATACGGCGAAGACCGACAAAAATTCACAACAACCGATCTTACTTGAAACGAACATCGACGATCTCTCGCCTCAGGTCCTTGGGTTCGTCATGGATCGAGCATTCGAACTCGGAGCACTTGATTGTTGGTTCACACCGATCCAGATGAAAAAGAACCGACCGGCCGTTATGCTTTCAATATTATGCGAAAGCGAACGCCGAACTAGCCTGACCGAGCTGATCTATGAGGAGACAACGACGCTTGGCGTACGCGTCCGGAGTGTCGAGCGAGAATGTCTTGAGCGCGAGGTCGTTCGTGTCACGACTGCCTTTGGCGAGATCGACGTCAAGATCGGGAAACTAAATGGAAGGGTCGTAAATGCAATGCCCGAGTACGAACAGGTGAGGAGCATCGCGCTCGAGAAAAGCGTCGCTTTTCGGATCGTTCGGGATGCGGCTCTCGCGGCGTTCAACTTAACTAAATCGAAATCGGCAAGTAACTGATTGGATCTTATGGCGACCAAAGAAAATAAAGCGATTGACCGCGAGAAAATCGCCGAAGGCGTGCGGATGATGCTCGAAGGAATGGGCGAGGACGTGACACGCGAAGGACTGCTGAAAACGCCGGAGCGTGTGGCGGATTTTTATGCCGAGCTTACCGAGGGGATGTGGATCGATCCGAAAGATCACATCGAGCCTTTGCCGGGCGATTCGCACGACGAGATGGTTTTGGTTAAGAATATTTCGATCGCGTCAGTATGCGAGCATCACCTTGCTCCATTTGTCGGTAAGTGCCATATCGCTTACATCCCAAAGAACGGACGGATCATCGGGCTCTCCAAACTCGCGCGGATAGCCGAGATATTTGCACGCAGGCTGCAGGTACAGGAGCGGCTGACGCAGGAGATCGCCTCGACTCTGTTCGAGCATCTTCAGCCGATCGGCGTGATGGTCGTGATAGAGGCCGAGCATACATGCATGACGCTACGCGGAGTAAAGAAGCCGGGGGCGATCACGGTGACTTCGGCGGTTCTCGGAGGCTTCAGAAAAGATCCGCGTACGCGGGCCGAAGCGATGGCTCTTATCAAGGGCTGAGCTGTTACTTTAAGCGGCGGAATTGGTGTGAAGTATCACATCAAAAGTCTGCGCATAGACCCGTAAGAGAAAACTTTAAGTGGGAGGAAGCCGTTCCGCAGCTTCTACTAAGTCGTCCGTCCTCGCTAGGGAGTAGACGTCCTTATGAATAAATATTTGAAAGCTATCGTGCCTATTTTAGTGGTTTTATTCCTTCTGAATGTCCTGGTCATCGATACCCGGGCTCAAGTGCTCCGCGAGATCCTTGAACGAATCGACAAGCATCACAAGTCCCTGACAAGCCTGAAGGGAAACATAAAGATCCATTATCTCAACGCCCAGATGAGCGAGTGCAACCTAAGCGACGGGGAGATAAATTATCTCCCTCGTCGGGCGACGAATTCTATGTACGTTCGTATCGACTGGACCAAGCCAGCCGTTGAACATCTCGCCATAGCGAACGGGCAGTACATGCTTTACCGTCCGCGAATCAAGCAGGCGATCGTCGGCAAGCTCGACAGGACAAAAGACGACTTGTCAGGTGTCAGCGGCACGTTGGTGTCTTTAATGGGGATGTCTCCAGCCGTGCTGAAGAAGGACTACACAATTCTATACATCGGTGAAGAAAGTATTAATAAGATCGGCACGTGGCACCTTGTGCTGAAGCCCAAGATCCCGGTCGTTTTCAATACTCTGGATCTGTGGGTCACTGCCGATGGCATGCCCATACAGGCAAGGATAGTCGAGAAGAATGACGATGCGACAACGATCCGCTTGTCTAACATTCTTCGAAACGCAACCGTTAAAGCGAGTACCTTCCGGATCACGCCACCGAAGGGCACGACGATCGTTCGCGGATCGTCTTTTCGGGAGGATTTCACTGGCCGGTTCGACGCGGTGAAGATGCGCGAACGTGTGGTGCGTCTTTCATCTGACGATTTTGAAGGCCGCGGGCCGGGAACCGAAGGCGGGAAGAGGGCGGCGCAATACATCGCCGATGAAATGAAAGGCGCCGGAGTAAAACCGGGAAATGGCCGAAGTTATTTCCAGAACGTAAAGATGGTCGGCGTAAAGGCGGACCCGAACACGCGTCTGAATGTCGGCACCGAATCCTTCAAATTCGGCGATGATTTTGTCGCGACGACGAGCGCCCAAAAAGCGGACGTGTCGATCGACGCCGAGCTCGTCTTCGTCGGATACGGGGTCGACGCACCGCTTTACAACTGGAATGATTACAGCGGGAACCCCGATCAATATCGCGGAAAGGTGCTGATGATCATGGTCAACGATCCGCCCGCGACTACATCGGAGCCCCATCTTTTCGGCGACAAAGCGCTCACCTATTACGGCCGATGGACCTATAAATTTGAAGAAGCCGCACGTCGCGGTGCCGCAGGTGTCATCCTGATTCACACCGACGAGTCGGCAGGTTACGGCTGGAATGTCGTTCGGACGTCCAACGGTAATTGGAGGTATGAGATCCTCCGCAGCTCCGGCGAGGCGACGCCATATCTAGATTTGAAATCATGGGTCACAAACGAGACGGCAAAGAAGATGCTCGAAAGCGCCAAGCTTGATCTCGACGATCTGCGAGCACAAGCCCGGCGACGCGGGTTTAAGCCGGTGAGCACCGGGTTGAAGGTCAAACTGGATCTGAAAAGCGAGATGAAAACCTTCGACTCGCCGAATGTTGTCGGTGTCATCGAGGGAAGCGACCGGAAGTTGAAGAACGAGTATGTCGTTTACACGGGTCATTGGGATCATCTCGGTATCGGCGAGCCCGACGCTCGCGGCGACAAGATCCACAACGGAGCTTACGACAATGCGTCGGGTGTCGCGGCGATCCTCGGGATCGCAGAAGTTTTCGGGAAGATGCCCAAACGAGAACGGCCGAAACGCTCGATTATGTTTCTTTTTCCGACAGCCGAAGAGCAAGGTTTGCTCGGAGCCGAATACTACTCTCAAAATCCACTCGTTCCGCTTGCGAAAACCGCCGCGAACGTCAACATTGACGGCGTGAATTTCTTTGGTAAGACGTCGGACTTTTCGGCGCTCGGTGCCGAACGCTCTTCGATCGAAGGTGTGATCGATGAAGCGGCGAGGGAACGCAATCTTAAGGTTGAGGGCGATACGCGTCCCGAGCAGGGCTTCTTTTTCCGTTCGGATCATTTTCCGTTTGCGAAGGTTGGTGTGCCGTCTATCTCTCTTCGCCACGGCGATGATTTTGTGACGCCTCTGAAGGGTGAGCCCGAAGCGTTCTTTAAGCAGTACACGGCGAAGTATTATCATCAGCCGTCGGACGAGTATAAAGAATGGTGGGACATATCGGCGATGATCCAGGAAGCCGAGCTTGGTTTGGCGATTGGCGTTAAGCTCGCCAATTTGTCAGCGATGCCACGGTACAAAGATTCCGATGAGTTCTCGGGCGCCGATAAGCAAAGATTCGTGCGATAACGCGGTCCCGTTCTTAATTTCGAGATGATGGGCCTTCGGCGGAGTCGAAAGTGTAGCTCGTGGCGAAATTACGCCTAACACGCTACACTTTATTTTTTTCGATGCAGACCTTTTACGTCACAACCCCGATCTATTACGCCAACAGCCTGCCGCATCTCGGGCATCTCTATACGACCGTCGTTGCCGATGTAATTCACCGATTTAAGAAGCAGCGCGGGTTCGACGTTTACTTTCTAACCGGGACCGATGAACACGGCATCAATATCCAGCGTGCTGCCGAGCGCGAAGGCCGAACGCCGCAGGAGCAAGCCGATTTTATTTCCGGTGAATTGAAACGAATGTTCGCGGATTTCGGGTTGGATCCGGAAAGCGACGGTTACGACATTTTCATGCGTACGACTGAGCCGTTTCATTACAAGGGCGTGCAGCACCTATGGCGCGAGATCGCGAAGAACAAAACTCCAAAAGGCAACGACCCGATCTACAAGGGATTTTACGAAGGATGGTTTTGCGCTCCGTGCGCGGCGTATAAATCAGAAGACGAGATGTACACGCCTGAGGGTGCGGACGAACCTCACTGCCTGATACATGAACGGGCCCTCGATCGTGTAGCCGAGGAGAGCTATTTCTTCCGATTGTCCGATTATGACGAAACGCTTTTGAAGATAATTGAAGATGATCCGTTACGGATTCGTCCGGACGCGCGTCGAAACGAAGTTATCGCTTTCATCAAACGCGGATTGCAGGATCTGTCGATCAGCCGTCTGAAAAGTTCGGTCGGGTGGGGTGTGCCAGTTCCGGATGATGAAGCGCATGTGATGTACGTATGGCTTGACGCCCTTTCAAATTACATTACGGCGGTCGGATACGGGAACGATGAGCGATCGAGCATCGGTTTCGAAAAATACTGGCCGGCCGTGCATCTCGTCGGAAAAGACATTCTTCGATTTCACACGATCTACTGGTGGTCATTCCTGCTCGCCGCCGGTGTCGAACTACCGGCAACGGTCTATGCGCACGGAATGTGGCTCGATGCGGACGGCAAGAAAATGGGAAAGACACTAGGGAATGTGATCGAAGTTGATGTTCTGCATGAACATTTCCAGGTCGATGCCGTTCGATACTTCGTCCTGCGCGAAATGGTTTTTGGTCAGGATGGAAAGTTTAGCTACGAAAACCTGATCGACCGTGCGAACGCGGATCTCGCAAGCGGCCTCGGCAATCTCGCCGCCCGAACATTCTCAATGATCTCGAAGTACCGCGACGGCAAGATACCGGACGGAAAGATCACGGAGGAGAATTATATTCAGGCGCGTAGGGCCGGGCTCGATCCGGATGGTGGCGAGATCGTGTCGGTTCTCGAGCATGCGCGCGATGAATTCGTCCGGCGTTTCGATAATTTTGAATTCAGCCACGGGCTCGAGATGCTGTGGACTGTCATTGCCCGCATCGACAAGATGATCACCGATACCAAACCGTGGGTGCTCGCCAACGACGAAAAGCAGGCTGAAACGCTGAATGCCGTCTTGTACCGTGCGACGGAGACTCTTCGCTGGTTAAGCGTGATGTTGTATCCGGTGATGCCTGAATCTTCGAAGAAGATCTACCGGCAGATAGGCTTGGGCGATGACATCGCCAAGCTCGATCTGGCAAATTTGAAGTGGGGCGATCTTGAACCGGGAACGGCGATCGGCGAAACCGAGTCTGTATTCCCGCGAATCGAAAAAGCTAAAGTTATGAATGAAATCAATGATAGTGGTCAGTTGTCGGTGGTCAGTGGTCAGTCGGAAGGCAGCAGCGAGAATTCAGAACTCAGAAGTCAGAAACCTGAGACGACCGAGCCGTCATCGCCGCCCGACGAGCAGTTCATCACGATCGATGATTTCTTGAAGGTCGAGCTTCGAGTCGGCGAGATCAAAGTCGCCGAGCGAATACCAAACGCGGACAAGCTGCTCCGTTTCGAAGTCGATTTAGGGGAAGAGCAGCCGCGACAGATTCTTGCCGGCCTTGCCGAATACTACGAGCCCGAAAAACTTATCGGCCGCAAGGTCGTTGTCGTCGCGAATTTGAAACCTCGAAAGATGCGCGGGCTCGAATCGCAGGGTATGATCTGCGCCGCGTCGCTTGCAGAGGAAGACACTCCGGCGATTGCCTCGTTTTTGGAAGATGTGAAAATTGGAGCGAGGTTGAAGTAAATGAGAATGTTGTTGATTAGTCTTGGAATGATTCTGACATCGCTTGCGTCATCTTGTTCGGCTCAAAATGCCGAATGGTCGAAGGTCGAATCAGACGACGCGGGATTCGAAGTGATGTTTCCTTGTAAGCCTGAAATTTCAAAGAAACTATTTCAGCAAGTTCCCAAAGAGGCTTTTCTTTATTCCTATAAGTGCGAACACGAAGGGATCAGTTTTTCCGTGTCCTTGCCTGAAAGGTTCAGCGATTTTGACCCAGCAAAGGCCGATGAAGAACTCGAAGGAGTGGAAAAGACTCTCAGATCAATGATTAACTCAAAGGCCCAGATAAAAACTAAGAACCAACTATTTTTCGGAAACGCTTCCCGTGAGTTCGAAGTGGACAGCGGAAACGTATTTGGACTACAACTCAATATTGCCGAATCGAGAGGGGTTTATGGTGTTCAGGCATTCGGAAAATATGAGACAAATGAAGATCGTGAAGAGATAGAAACAAGGGTTAGAAAATTCGTCAATTCATTCAAACTCCGAGATAAGTATTGATGCAATTCGAATGGAATTCAGAGAAGGCGGCGTTGAGTCTTGCAAAACACGGCGTCAGTTTCGAAGAAGCCGCAACGGTTTGGGATGATCACTTTAATATAGAGTTTTTCGACGAAGAGCATTCCGCTGACGAGAATCGCTTCATTATGATTGGCGAATCGCAGCATCAGCGATTGTTGATAATATCTTTCACCGAACGTGACAATAGAGTTAGAATAATTAGCGCGCGTCAGTTGACCCCAAGAGAGCGAAG
>JBBKXD010000041.1:0-10320 GCA_037969295.1 Pyrinomonadaceae bacterium
ACGCGCTGTTCGTACCGAAAACTACGGAATCGATCATCGTGATGGCCGGGAGCTCGTTCCTGTTCTTTGTCGGCCTGATGGACGACATTCTTAACATCAAGCCGTATCAAAAGCTGGTCGGCCAAATGATCGGCGCGACGTTCATCGTCGGACTCGGGCCGCGACTTCCGATCACCGGTTATGAGCTCATTGATATTTGGATCACGGTCTTTTGGCTGATCGGGATAACGAACGCGATCAACCTGCTGGATAACATGGACGGGCTCGCGGCCGGTATCACGGCGATCGCGGCCGGATCGCTTGCCATCGGCTTTGCGATGAACGGTCAGACGAACGAGCTTGTCCTGGTTTCGGTTTTTATCGGCGCGCTACTCGGGTTCCTCATCTTCAATTTCAACCCGGCGTCGATTTTTATGGGCGACTCCGGGTCGATGTTCATCGGGTTTCTCCTTGCGAGCTCGGTGCTTATGGGCCAGGCCGGAGGCCGTTCACGGAGCATTTTCTCGATCCTCGCTGTTCCGGTCTTGATCTTACTCGTCCCGATCTTCGATACGACCCTTGTTACGGTGATCAGAAAGCTCTGGGGACGAAAGGCGTCACAGGGCGGGCGCGACCACACGTCGCACCGGCTGGTTGCGCTTGGATTGTCGGAACGATCCGCCGTTCTCATGATCTACGGGTTCGCTGTCTTTGCGGGATTGTTGTCGCTACTCGTATCTCAGCTCCGCACCGTCCAAAGCTTCGCCCTCATCGGAATTTTCACCGCCGCCCTCGCGATAGTCGGTGTCTATCTTTCGAAAGTGAAGGTTTACGAGGAACACGATGAGGAAGGGGCCACGCAAAACAATGCCGTTTTTGCATTCATTGTTAACGTATCTTACAAGCGTCGTATTTTCGAAGTCTTCCTTGACGCGTTTTTGATAACGTTCTCGTACTACGCCGCGTACGCGCTGCTTTACGGTTCGTTCGAGAACACGAGCAATTGGGATCTCTTCATCAAGACGGCGCCGCTGCTCGTGGTACTAAAGCTTTTCGCTTTTCTCGCCGTAGGCGTGTATCGCGGGATTTGGCGGTATACAAGCGTCAACGACTTGATCACGTTTACCAAGGGAGTCGTCATAGGCTCGGTGCTAAGTGTTCTAACTGTTCTCGTGCTGTATCGTTTCGAAAATTTTTCGCGTCAGGTTTTTGTTCTCGACAGCATTATTCTTCTTCTGTTACTCGCGGGCAGCCGGCTGGCATTTCGATTGATCCGCGAACTCCTGCCAAATGCAGTCGTGACGGAGGGCTGCCGAGTCTTGATTTACGGTGCGGGTGACGGCGGCGAGATGCTGCTGCGAGAACTGCGAAACAACGCGACGTGGAATTATCGTCCGATGGGTTTTATCGATGACGATCCTCACAAGAAAGGCAAAGTCATAAACGGATTGCAGGTCTTCGAGGCGAATGATTCCCTCATTGATATTTGCCGGGACGAATCGATTCAGGAAATTTTGATCTCGTCGGGAAAGATACCAAGCGAGACGCTAAAAGGACTTCGTGAAATCTGCAGGGGCGAAGACATCATTCTTAAACGCGCACAGATGCGGATAGAACCAGTCGATTTTGAATAACCGCCCTGTGCCCACAAATTCCCTAAAAATTGATACGGTCTGGAAAAAGGCGATCCTCGTCTTGATCGGGGGCGTGTGTGTTCTAGCTTCGTGGACTTTTTCAAAGTGGGGGATGGCGAATTCCGCCGCGGTTCGGGCCGAAGACGCGGATGTCGCACGGTTTCTGACCGAACTCGCACCGGACGATCCTCAGACGCATTATTCTGCCGCCGTACTTCTCGAGAAAAGCTTTGAGCCGGGCGACATAACGAGATCACTGAACGAGTTTGAGGTCGCGACCGGGCTTGCTCCGGAAAATTATTTGTTTTGGCTCGATCTTGGGCGGGCTCGTGAGCGCAGCGGCGATGCGGCCGGCGCCGAGCGCGCTTTGCGACGGTCACTCGATCTTGCGCCCAACTATGCTCGGGTTCAGTGGGCCTTCGGAAACACATTGCTTAGACAAGGCCGGGTCGACGAGGCGTTTGCGGAGATGAAGAAATCCGTAGCCGGCGATCCGACGGCGTTCGCGAATGCCGCCGCGGTAACAGCGTGGCAGTTTTTTGGAAGCGATGTCGGAGCGATCCGGCAGGCGGCAGGCGGATCGATCCAATTCGACGGCGCTCTCGCCGCTTTGCTGCTCCGTGAAAAGCGCTTTGACGAAGCGATTGAGCTTTGGAACGATCTGTCGGTCGACGAACGCAGAACGTCGCTGCGGGAAACGGGGGCCATGTTTGTCGGCCAGCTTCTCGGTGAGAAAAGGTTTCGCGATGCGAGCGGCATCGCGGCTGAAATTTCGGACAATGTAGATTCAAGAGCGGGGCAGATCACCAATGGTGGATTTGAAATGGCGGTCAAACCAACCGGCGCCGGACCGTTCGAATGGACAATAGCACCGGGGCTCCAGCCTCAGATCGTTCTAAGCAGCGGACAGAAACGAGACGGGAGCAATAGCCTTCTGATTATTTTCAATTCGGGTGATGGGAAAGACTTTCGGACTGTTTCGCAGCTTATTGCGATTGCGCCGAACGGCGAATATGAGCTTGAGATTTTTTGCCGCGCGGACCTCAAGACCTCGGCCGTTTTCAAATGGGAGATCGCCGATGCGGCTGACGGCCGGCGGATCGCAGTGTCGGACGCTATCAAGAACAGCGGGGAGTGGTCGCCGCTACACGTCCAGTTCAGATCTTCGTCCACCAGTGACGGAATCATTCTCCGACTGATCCGGGAAAACTGTGGTCCAATTTGTCCCGTCAACGGAACTATCGGATTCGACGACATTTCGCTGCGGAGCGCAGGTGAACGATGACGGAAAAGCATTCCTCTGATCACCAGACATCTCGATTGGCCCACGCGATCGTGGTCTTCGTTTGCGCTATACCGATGATCGCGACGATCGTGTTCGGCGCAGTTGATTCGTGGACGATCGGATTACTCTCGATCCTCGTTTCGATCATCGCGCTTTTGTGGCTGATCGACGCCGGCTTCTCGGGTGAGCTTCGGTACAGCACGAGCAAACTGCAGCTCCCGATCATCGCATTGATAGTGATCGGATGCATTCAGCTTTTACCGTTCGGTCCCGGCGACACAGCAGAGTTGCTGACTGCCCCGGTCGCGCAGACGCTTTCGATGGATCCCTACGCGACGCGTCTTTTTCTGATTCGCCTGGTGGTCTGCTTCGTATTCTTTGCGGCCGCCCTGGCCTACTTGCCTGGGGCGAAGAGGCAATCAAAGGTCGCGGCCCTGGTCGTAACATTCGGAACATTGGTAGCATTTTTTGGAATTCTGCAGCGTCTAGCAATGCCGGAAGCGATCTACGGCTTACGCCCTACGCCGCAAGCCATTCCATTTGGGCCATTCGTAAATCAGCACCACTTTGCCGCGCTGATGGTGATGACGTCAGGCGTCGCGCTCGGCTTGCTTTTCGGCGGCGGCGTTCCGCGCGATCGTAAATTCTTCGTTGGTCTCGCCGCGGGGATCATGGGGATGGCAATTATTTTCACGGGTTCGCGCGGCGGCTTGATCAGCTATCTCGGTGTGGTTGCGTTTGCCGCAGCGGCGAGCTTCGTCACCGGCGCCGATGCGGTGACACACGGGAACCGCGATGCGCGAAGCCGAATCAAAAGGAATCTTTTGGTCATGAGCGGCGCTGGCGGGCTTGTCCTGCTAGTTCTCGGCAGCGTGCTCTTTTTAGGCGGAGAGGCGTCGCTGCTTCGTGGGATCGGCCTCCAGGAAAGTCAATTGGATGTGACAAGCGGACGCGCGCATTTTTGGAATATTGCCTGGCAGATATTCCTCGCGAACCCGATACTCGGCGCCGGCTTTGACGCGTTCGGTGTTGCGTTTACCCGTTACGACAGTTGGAGCGGACAATATCGGGTCGAGCAGGCGCATAACGATTACCTGCAGATCCTGGCCGATGGCGGAATTCTCAGCCTGGGGTGTGTCCTGGCGTTTATTATTATTCTTGCTAAGAACGGAATCGCCGCGATCAGCCGGCGAACAAGTGATATTCATCGCAGCATCTCAACCGGCGCGCTGGCCGGGTGCTTTGGGATCTTGATCCACAGCTTCTTTGACTTTCCGCTCCGCACGCCGGCGAATGCCTTTTTCTTTTTATTGGTAGTAGTACTGGTCGTAGGGAACAGCTCGTCGAAACGATCTCGCACCGGTTAACGCACCGTGACGATCACAATTTTCTCACCGCACGTGGTCGCGAAAGTGACCTGGTAGACACCCACCGCAGAGCTTACCGATTTGATGACGTAAAAACGCCGGTCAGGGATTCCTCCGATCTCGGGCTCTAGCGTCAGTTCGATATCTTTCGGGCTGCTCGATATCGCCGTGAGACTTTTTATATCGCCCGGTGCATCAACACTGATCAGGATCCCGACGGTGCCGCCGCCATTTATCAAAGACACGTTTTCCTGACTGACGCCGACCTTGCAAGGCGGAATTTCGTCGAGCTTTACTTCCTGTCCGTCGATCAAACGCGGCCGTGAGGAACCGGACGTAACCGCGGTGTCACGCGTTTTCTTATCAGCTTCGGCGTCCTTTATGTGATCCGCCGCCGGCTCGTTTGTCTCGACTTTACCTGCGGTCGACGCCTTGGTTAAGCGACTGTTCGGTATCGTGATTATTATCGGCTCAAAGAGAGGTTTACTGTCTGTCGTCTTAGAATTGCTTGCAGCGGGCTTTGCTACTGGCGTCGCCGTCGATGCACCTTGGGGTTTGATGGGATTTGGCTCCCGGTCCGGCTCGGTTTTTGTCTTCGCGACTATGGTTTCCGGGAGCGGTTTCGGATCTTCGTGCTCCGTCGCGGGCAGGTCGTTGACAGTCGATTCAGTTTTCGCTGCCTGCTTTCCCGGATCGGGCACTTTGTCCGCCGGAGATGTCTCCGGAATTGCGACCTCTTCGGATCTTAGCGTAGAAGTCTTGGGTTGATCTGCCACGGGCTCGGACGCCGCCGGCGTTGGCGATCCGCTAATTGACGGAGTCTCGTCCGTCGTATTCGCGGCGGGCACATCCGCATTCTGCGCGGGCGTCGCGGTGGGCCGGATCTCCTGTATCGCCGGGGTGGTAGCGACCCGGTCATGGCCGATCTTTGCCTCGAGCCCATCGATATTGCCGTTTAATTTTTTGTAAAGGGCCTCGACGACGATGTATTTCGCATAGTCCGGTTTATCCGTCTTGTAGCTCTCGATGTACGCGTCGAGAGCCTCGCCATCTTTGCCTTCAGCCGCAAGAGCAGCGCCAAGCCGCCACATGCTCGAACGCCACCACGCGCTATTGCCTGGCATTACGCTGATCGCGCGGCGGAGGCGAATGACGGCGTCGGGAAAATTGTTCTGCTGATACAAGGCCCATCCCGCTATCTCTTCTATTCGTCCGCGGAGAATTGCCGATAGAGTTTGCGTCGGCACATCAGGCACGAGCAAAAATTCGTTGCGGCGGAACGCCGTCGTACGGGCCTCATAGAGCTCGCTCGACATCACGGCTGAACGCGGATTCGGCACCTCGAGACCGGCGTCGGTGTTGCCGGTCGCCGCTCTCGTCAACTCGAGCACCTTGCCAAGCGCGACGCGTTTTTGCAGCAGTATCGAGGCCGCGTAGATCTGCCTGTGCAGCCTCATTTTGTCCGCGCCTGCTGTAAAAGCGTCGGCAGCGGCGGCAACTTCGTTCTCATTCAGTTCGTCCGCCTGGAGTTTTTGATCAAGTAACAGCAATGCTTTCAAAGCATTGGCATTCTCCACAGTATCCGCTGCGAGAGGTGTGAAAATACTCGCCTTCCTCTCGAACCCGACCAGATCGGCAAGACTCTTTTCCTCACGCACTACCCGGCCGCCGAGATTCGTTCTGACGTTTCCGCCACGCGACAATGTAAATTGTTTTTGGAGATCTTCCGCCGCCTCTCGGAAAAAGCCGGCCGCCATTCTGGCCGAGGCCAGTTCGTATTCCAGCGTTGGAAAATTACCGTATGCCCGAGCCTTAAAGAGCACCTGTTCGGCCTCGACTGGTTTTCTTTGACTCATCAGGCCGCGGGCAAGGGCGATGTGCGACCATATGTACCGCGGCTCGCGAGCCACGGCTTTCTCCGCCAATTCGACGGCTCTATCACCCAGGCCTTTTGACGCATACCAATAGGCAGCTCCGGCCAGAAGAATCATATTTCCCGGTGTGTGCTCGAGCGATCTCGCCATCTCTGCTTCCGCGTCGGTCCGTTTACCAGCATCAAATAATGCGAGTATCAGACCAGTCCGCGACTGTAGATCGCTTTCATTCTTCGCCAGCAGTTCGCGATAGAGCCTGACCGCTTCGTCCGATTTTCCGAGTGCCCGCTTCATTTCCGCAAGGCCGCGTTTCGAAGCCACGGAATCCGGTTCCAGTTCTAACGACTTCGAATACGCGTCGGCCGAAAGCTCGAGGTCGAAATTGATCCGGTGAGCGAGCCCGATAGTGCGTTGCACGGCCGCGGACGTAGGGTCACTAGCGGCTGCTTTTGCGGCTAAACGCATCGCCTCGCCGCCGTTTTCGGTAGCGAGGTGAAAGTTTGCGATCTCGAGGAGCTGTGCCGGGTTACCCTCGGCTTTGGTCTCGATCTCGGCGGCGAGCTCGATCGCTGCGGCGCGCTGTCCGCGAAAGAAAAGCGTCGACGGAATCTTCGATATCGATTCGGTAAACAGATCATTCGGTATCGGGTGCGGCGCGTTCTCAATGACCAGCCTGAAAAGCGAGATCGCCCCTCCGGCATCGCCCGTCAATAGTTTTTCCTCAGCGATCAGAACGCGCGAGCTGGCCAACAGCTCGGCCGCCGCCAGACGGTTTTCGGATTGCGGAAACGCGGCCAGGAAATTCTCCAGCGCCGCGACGCGGTCCGCGGCCAATTCATGGGCCGACGCTTTTTCGAATTGTTCTTTTTCGCTTAAAGGCGCTGGCGTCGGATCCGCCTTGGGCTTGACCGCGATCGTCGTTTTCTTTAACGGCGCGCTCGGTTTCCCGGCGATCGAGACTTTCTTGGCCGCCGATGCTTTCGATTGCGTCTGGACTGAACTGGTTCTTTTCGAGGTTGGCTGTTGTGCGAAGACCGCGGACAAGCTTATCAGCCAGAAAAATAAAACAGCGTTCTTCATAAAACGAGTCGCTGGAAAATCGGTCGATCTTCCGGAGTATGGGTCAAATAATAACATGAAATTGCATTTGCAGATTTGGCTGGTTATTCTCGCTTCTATGAACGAGCTCGACCAGGCCTGGTCCGAGATGTTGGCCGATGCGGCAGCAAACGCGAAGTCCTCGGGACGCGCGGATGTTGCCGAATACCTCGCGCTAAGACAGTCCAACGACGCGATCCGCCAGACCGGAGTGGAATGGCTTTTCAATGCTTTCATCGAGATCGCTTCGGAAGTCGCCAGAGATTATTCACAGGTGGTCATCGAACGGGAAGACCCGCACGAGTTTGAATTTAACCGCTCGAGAATGGCCGGTAGCCTCGTCCGCGTTCGTTTTGGTGTCCGACGTGTGACTATCGAGGCTGGCTGGACCCGCACCCCGGAGCACGGATTCATGCGTGGCGGGGCTCTGGCCGCGGCGCGCATAAAGCACTTTGGCCGCCCAAAAGCCGATGTTGAGCTCACGCTATGGCACAAGAGCGAAGCCCCCGTCTGGCAATCTCTCCCGGGCGTTTGCTTCGATTCAATGAGTCTCCGCGAACACTTCGCGATTCTCCTCGAAAACTAGCTCGGCTTTTTTTTCCAACGTTTGTAAGTTAGAATTAGATGGGTTTTTAGCTGGTCGTATTGGGAGATATTTTAAGAAGTGAAAGCAGAGCTTGAGAAATTAGTAGATTTACAAAAGACAGATACCAACATTCGTCGATTAAAAGAATCAATCGAAACCGCGGAAGAAAGGCGTGCAGGCATCGAACAAGAGTTTGAACAGCACGCCTTTTCTATACGCGAAATTCAGGGAAACCGGGACCGGTTGAACACGGAACGGGCGGACCTGGAGAAACAAATTGCCGAAAACAAGACGTACCTCGAACGGGCGGATCGAAATTTGAAGCATGCGCAGAATCAAAAGGAATATGAAACTGCGATGCGGGAAACGGATGCGATTCAGAAACAGATCGCCGCGTTCGAGGCGCAGGTGATCGAAAAAATGACAGGCCTTGAAGAAGTCGAGAAAGAGCTCGAAAGCCGCGCCGATGAGATCAATTCGCTCGACGCAAAACGCGACGAGGGATTGGCGGAGTTCGACAGTCAGATCGCCGCCGAGCGTAAAGTGCTTGATGAAGAACTCAAGAGGCGGAACGAGGTTTTCGTGACTCTGCCGGCACAGCTCGCTTCGGTTTACAATCGGCTCGCTCAGCGGAGCCGTGACGGAATCGCGGTTGCCGAAGTAGTTAATGGATCGTGCAGCGCGTGCTTTATGTCGTTGCGACCGCAGATGCAGGTGGAAGTGAAACGTGGCGATAAGATCATCACGTGCGAAAGCTGTACGCGGATCTTGTATATTCAGGCGGCCGGGTCCCGGGCGGCCGTAACCGACGGATAGACGCAGTTCCAGACGGGTTTTATGGCCTCCGCCCTAGGCGGGGGCTTTCGTTTTCTCGTCTCAAATATTTCTCGCGCTAGCTGCGAGGCCTGTGGGATAATCAGATGTGTGGTTCCCGACCACTACCCCGTCTCCCGCCCATTCCGTTTTCTTCTTTTCCGAACACACCTATATGAAACGCTCACTTATCATCACCGTCGCGTTACTGTTTTCGACGTTCGCAATATCAGCTCAAACCTCCAACGACTTGTTTCGAGATAGGATCAAGACCGTTCACGGCGGTAAGAATATTACGCTCACGTTCGACGCCGTCTCGGGGACTTCTAAGATCATGGCCGTCTCGGAAAACTTCTCAAAAGACGACGCGAGCCGGGCGGGCGTGCTGGCAATGAACTTTGCTATCGGCCACATTTATCCGGGCGAGTCGATCGTAAAGTCGCCTGAATCGTTCGTTCTGACATTCTGGGTCTTATCGAGGAAGCCGCGCTTCGGCTCGAATCACGCGATGACCGTCGAGCTCCGCGACGAGATGCTCGTCATCGGCAGCGCCCGTTACGCCGCGAAACCACGCGAGGAAATGGAATATTTGAATTTTGAAGTGTCGCGAGAGAATTTAACGAAGATCGCCAATCAGACAAGTGTACGTTTTCGGCTGGGCGACGAAGAATTTACATTCACCCGGAGCCAGATGAAGCTGCTGGCGGATCTGTTGTTAGTTACGGAAGTGTAAGAAAAGTAAAAAGTAAAAAGTAAAAAGTAAAAAGTAAAAAGTAAAAAGTAAGAGGAATGCTAAGTACGTTTGTTTACTTTTTACTTTTGCCTTTTTACTTCATTTCGCCCACTCGTCGGCGATATGGACGTCGACCTTTACCGGAACCGACTTCACATACTCTTCACCTGCCCGGCACATCGACTTGTCCAGTGTATCGGCGATCAGCTCGGCATCAGCGGCGTCGCATTCGACGATCACTTCGTCGTGCACGATATTGACCAGCCTGCCGCTCGTACCGCGAAGCGCGTCGTGCAGAAGCCTGAGCGCTCGTTTCAATATGTCGGCGGACGTCCCCTGGATGGGCATGTTCACGCCGTACCTGCGGGCCGAGGCGACTTGCTGACGATCGGTTTCATCGAAACGCAGCCGAAGCATTCTGTTCGACGCCGTTCGCGCGATGCGTTTGGCGATAACGTCGGTGCCCGACTGCCTCAGATAGCTGTCCAGCCCGCGATAAGTTCCAAAGTATTTTCGCAGCGTGTTCTCGGCATCGTTTTGCGAGAGACCCGTCATCAGCCCGAACCGCGAAGCTCCGATGCCGTAAACGACACCGAAATTCAAACGTTTCGCGAACGACCGCTGTTCCGACGTGACGTCTGCCGGAGCGACACTGAAAACCTGCGAAGCCGTCGTCGTGTGAAAATCCTCGCCCGAGACAAAGGCCTTTATGAAATTCTGATCGCCTGAAAATTCGGCAAGTATTCGGAGCTCGATCTGCGAATAGTCGGCGATCACGAGCTTCTTACCTTCGGGAGCGTTGAAACAGCGGCGATATTGTTGCTCGTGAGGTATCTGCTGGAGATTCGGATTCGAGCAGGAAAAGCGTCCGGTCGGGGCGCCGATCTGGCGAAAGTCCGCGTGTATGCGCCCGGTTTTCGGCTCGATGAATTCCAGAATATTCTCACCGAA
>JBBKXD010000042.1:0-3920 GCA_037969295.1 Pyrinomonadaceae bacterium
ACGGGGAATCCGGCTTCGGTCAGAAGCTTTCGCGCCGCTACCGGATCAAAAATGCGAGCCTTCCATTGGTCAAGCGTCAAGCCTTTCTTCTTGAGCTCCTCGGTATAGATTTTCGTTCGCGCTTCTTCGTACTTCGGGAAGATCCCTTCAGGAGTGAAATCTACAAGGGGTTTTGTCGTCTTTCGAAACTTAGCAAGCGCTTCACGGTTGATCGCAAGTGAGAAAGCCTGCCGAACTTTAAGATTATTCATCGGCGGCTTCGTGACGTTAACCGTGTAGTACTCGATCGCGACTTCCGGAAAGTTGAGGTATTCGTCGTCGTACTCGCGGATCACTTCATTCCACGCCGCGGGCGGCGTGTGGTTGTAAATCGCGTCGACCGCGCCTGCCTTATACAGGTTCATCATCGTCGTCGCTTCGTCGAGCGGGTAAAAGTCGATCCCGTCCAGACGAACCATCTCCGCGTCCCAGTACTTCGGATTCTTGACGGTCACGATCCGATCGTAGGGCCGATGTTCCTTAAGAAGGAATGCTCCGCTCGTGACGATATTCTCCGGCTTGATCCAGGCCTTGCCAAATTTCTCAACTGTCGGAGGGTGAACGACGCGAAATAGCTGATGTCCGAGAAGCCCGATGAAATACGGCGCCGGCTGCGTAAGCTTGATGCGAAATGTCCGATCATCCACGGCCTCGACACCAATGTCCTCGCCTTTGATCGGAACAAACTCTTTACCTTCGACGGCTGCCTTAAGCTTTGGATCCTTTTCAAATAGTTCGGCCCGTTGTTCTTCCGTACCCGGTACGGTCAGACGGTCAGGACTATCGAGATAGCGGTGAAATTCGGTGTCGGCGCCTAATGTCTCGTGAGGTGGTGCGGGCTCGAGCGTAGGATCGACGTCTGATTTCAACACGAAGCGTCCCGTAAGATCCCGGACAAACATCTCGCCGGCGTTGTAGGGCTCGGAGTACTTAATATAAAAGCCGAGGTAACCATTTAACGTGGCAAGCTCGGGCGAGACGGCGCGACGGAACGAATAGGCAAAGGCTTGAGCGGTGATCGGCTCTCCATTAGAGAAAGTCGCATTTTCACGAAGATGGAAAAGATATTCGGTGCCGCCGGCGCCGACCTCCCAACTCGTCGCGATTCCCGGCATCGGTTCCATCGTCTTTGGATGGTATTCAACAAGGGCGTCGTATAGGGCCATCATTAAACGGGCTTCGGGTTGGCCCGTTGCGACGGCCGGATCCAGCGAATCCGGTTCAGAGCCCGCCACGTATCGGAGAACGTTATCTTTCGGCACCTCGGTTTTTCCGAAATACTTACCCTTTTCGGATGAAGCACAGCTCGAAAACAAACACGACCAGAGCGCGATAATTAGTGCGATATACAGAGGGCTCTTATTTTTCATAGACGAACTCCATCAACGTTCGTTCGATGGGCATCGAGAAGAGCAAAGGGGGAAAACGACCGAGTACCAACAGGTTACCACGTTAACGGCAGTTATGGGATTCCTTTTTTACCTATTTCGGTTGCCAATCGGCATCGATCGAAACATCGCTGAGGGACGGAGCGTCGAGGCTGTTCATCTCAAAACCCACGACATAGGGCTTGACCAATGCGTATGAGGTCGGGAAATAGAGCGGTATCGCCCACAGCTCATAGACCGCGTTTGCTTCAGACATCGTCATGTCCGGATATTCGACATCCGCCGTGCGCGCCGGTTGCTTCGGCGGGGCGTTCCTTTGCGGATCGCGGGCTTCGACCCCCGTGCCGCTGGATGTCGCGGGTGCCGATTCCGGGAAATTTTGCGGCGGTTTAAGGATCTCCAGAATACTCATCAACTCGTCGGCAGTCGGAAAAACCGAGCCGCGACGGATCAGATCAAAATCGCCTGCGTTACGAGCCTGCTCAAGTTCGGAGGCCTCCTTTACAACGATCTCTGTCTCGAGGCTCAGATTCTGTTTCCACATCCGGGCCACCGCGCGTGCCACACGTTGCTGCGTGTCGTTCCGGTTTACTACCAGCCGAATGACCGGGAAGCCCTTGCCGCCGGCAAAGCCCGCCTCCTCCAGCAGGTCGCGAGCTCGTTCCTTGTCCTGGACGATCTTCACTTCACGATTCGCGCCGAACGGCAAAAGCGACAACGCCGGCTGAGTAAATCCTTCCATCTCGCCTTCGGTCAGTCGCTCACGCTCGATCGAGATCGCCAGCGCTTCTCGCACGCGTCGGTCGTCGAATGGTGCTTTCTCATGATTTACTTCGTAGAAATTCACGGCCGCATGCGTTCGCCGACGGAAATCTTCGAACGGCGCGAGGAGCTTCAGTGCAAGCGGCTCGAAATCGGCGTTCGTTACCGCGTCGATGTCTCCGGATTTGTACGCCGTCAAGGCCTGCTCTGCATTCTCGGTCGCGACGAACTGTACTCGCTCGAGCTTGATCGCTTCACGATTCCAGTACGCTTCCGAGCGTTCCAAGGTAAGGCCTGCATCACCCGTTCCCGCGACCCGGAAGGCGCCGTTTGTTACGACATCAGTATTCGGTGGTTTATCGCCCAGTTCTCCGCCGTCCTCGAAGACCGGCCGGAAGAGGGGATGTGCGACGAGCTTCGCGAAGTCCTTATCCGGTGCGATCAGGAGAATGCGTACGGTTCGGGTATCCAGCGCCGAAATTCCGAAGAGCGGCGGGGCAGGGCCCATTTCCGCGTTCGTATTTGCGTTTGTTTCCGCCGGCTCAGCTCGCGGCTGAAGCAGCGGGCTTGGGTCAGTCTTGATCTCTCGATTCGAACCGCGGAGCAGATCGAGGGATCGCGACGCGGGTTCCTTCTTCTTCATGGGAAATCCAACAATGTTCTTGAGCAAGTCGCGATGCACGACAGCATCGCCCAACTCGCCGAGTCGTTTCCATGAACGAACGAAATCTTCGGCAACGACCGGCTTGCCGTTCGACCATCGGGCGTCGCCTCGTAGATGAAATGTCCAGGTTCGGAAATTATCGCTCACCGTCCAGGACTCGGCCGCCGCAGGCTTTTCCTTTAGCGTCCTGGCATCGAGCTCGGTGAGTCCCTCGAAAACTGCGCGGACAAGATCGGTCTCGGGCGGGGCGATCGCCCTCGCCGGATCCATGGTCTTCGGAGGTTTCCCATTGCTCCAACGAAATTCCTGCTTCCGTGACGGGACAGTTCCAGAGTAGTAAGGTTCGGCCGTCGGCTTTTGCAGATCGGAGCAGGCAGAGCAGATGACGAGCATGGCGATCAAACCGATGATCGCGGTGCGTCGCCGCGCCGCCGACAAAGCGCGTTGTGTTTTTTGATTTCTATTTCCTTTTGGGAAGAGCACGAACTTTAACTCATTAGACGCTAGGTCGGGAGTTTCAACTGCCTGAAGACTTCGCCGACCTGCAGACGCGTATCGTCGTAGCCTTTAGATGTGTCTATCAGAAAATCGGCGTGACTCTTTTTGTCCTCCTGGGACATTTGCGAGGCGATCCGTTTTTCAGCATCCTGACGGCTCAGATCATCCCTCGCCATCAGGCGCTGCAATTGTAGTTCAGGTTCGCACCACACAACAATCAGCTTGTCGAACCGGCGATGGCCGCCGGACTCGATCATCAAAGCCGCATCTATTATCGCGATCCCGTCCGGATCGTCTTCCGCGCGTTCCGTGATCCATCGATCCTGGGCCTCGAAGACGAGGGGGTGGATGATCGAATTCAGCAAAAGCCGTTTTTCGTTATCGGCGAAAACTATCGAGCCTAGTTTTGCGCGATCAAGCGTGCCGTCCGGTCGCAAAACAGATTCACCAAATGCCTCCACGACAAGCCTGAGGCCTTTGGTGCCCGGTTCGACGACGTCGCGTGCGACCTGATCTGCATCGAGCACGGCGCACCCAAGCTCGCGAAAGACTTCGCAAACGAACGTTTT
>JBBKXD010000043.1:0-6269 GCA_037969295.1 Pyrinomonadaceae bacterium
TCGCAGCGCGGGCATTCCATTTCAGTGCTCTGCGCATTCTCGATCGCCAAATGGCCCCTCAGCTTCTCGATCAGCTCCTGCTCTTTGCGGCGAAAATACTCGTTCTCGAGCGCTCGTCCACGATCTTCTAAATCAACTGCCATAAAATATTGATTCTCCCTTTTCGTAACTAGAATCGATACGAAAAAAATAGCAAACAAAGTTTGAAAGTGAAAAAGTTTAAAAGTGAAAAGGTGAAAAAGTTTTCGGGCGTCCGCCTCTTTCACTTTTTCACTTTTTCACTTTTTCACTTTTTCACCTTTTCACTTTTTCAACTTTTCACCTTTAAACTTTTTCACGTTTTAGGCTTCGGTCTTATGAATAGATCGCATCCGATTGCGGGCTTTTTTCGATCGGCGAATAGTATTCCGACGTTTGAGGCTGCTTTCCGCCCATTCTGAAACCTGTCGGAGCGGATGCCATTCGAAGCTTTCGAGCGGCAGCACTTCGCTCGACGCGTCCCGGAGCTTTAGAGTGCTGAACGCGACAAAAAAGATCGCAAAATTGAAGACCAACCCGACCGTCATCACGAACCATCCCGGAGCCAAACCGACCGTCGCCCGTTTTTCGAACACATCCCAAAAAACGCGCCAGTCTTCGGCCGTGATCGTCGGGATTGGCGAAGGGTGGATGTAGATCTTCAGAGTCCACGAGACGGCAAGGAGAACAAAGATCCAGAGGTAGTTCGCACGCAGACGACGGCCCAGAGCTTCCCAGACGCTGATCGTAAAATGCGGTGAGATTAGATCGGCCGAAATGTGCTCTGCCCATTCCTTGTCAGGCGCGATCGTCCGGTGCGAGAGCATCGGTGCGAAATAACCCGTCTCAAGAACGCGTACGCGATTGGCCCAAACCTCGTAGTATCGATAACGCCGAGCCTCCATAAACAGGAAGATCGAGACGAGGATCGAATTGATCGGGATCGCAAAATGTGGGTTATCGGGTGAGCTGAATACGAATGAAAGTGTCGCGCCGCCGGTGATCACCGCCCAGTTCGTCGTTGCGTCGAGCCGATTTCGCCAAACGTTCGATCGCTGGATCTCGCCGCGATAAAAATGCACCATCGCCGTGTTAAACTCGGCAGGCGCCAGTTTTTGCGGAATGGTGAGCGGAGTTGTACTCGGTTTTTGATTACGCTTGTGGACTTCTTCGGCGAAAGCTCGAAAAGACTCGGGGACGTTTGTGTTGTGAATGTCATCTTCGGCCGCGCGGGCTACGGTCCGAACATTGTCTTTCATATTACGCTCGAGGGTTTTTGAGGAGCGAGGCGGCAGTGAGCCGTCACCCAACAAAATTCTACACTAATACTTATCTGTTGCAAAGAATTTGCGTAAGGACATCGCGGTGGCATCAGAACTTGACGACGATTGGATGCGAGAGGCTCTCAAGGCCGCCCGCGGAGCGGTAGAGCTGGGCGAGGTTCCAATCGGGGCGTGCCTCATTGATGAAAGCGGACGCCTTGTTGCGTCGGCGTCGAACAGAACGATAACTGACAGCGATCCGACAGCTCACGCCGAGATCCTCGTCTTGCGCGAAGCCGCACACGTGGCCGCTAACTATCGCCTGACAGGAATGACGCTCTATACGACTGTTGAGCCGTGCGTGATGTGCGCCGGCGCCCTTGTGAATGCGCGGATCAAGCGTCTGGTTTTCGGCACCCATGACGAGCGGTTCGGGGCCGTCGAAACGCGTTTCCGGCTTTGCGACAGCGATTCGCTTAATCATCGAATCGAGATCACATCGGGCGTGCTTGCCGAAGACTGTCGCTCACTGATGCAGGACTTTTTCAAAGCGAGACGATAAGAGTCTTGAGTCCCGCCTTGAGGCGGCTTCGTGCTCTACCGTCGCCATCTGAGGGAAATCAATAGCACCGCCGCGTAAAAAGGGGGGGGGACTCGAAACGTCGCTTGATATTTTCCGACCCCAGCCCTTATCATTAACAATTCGCGGAGAGGTGCGAGAGTGGTTGAATCGGGCAGTCTCGAAAATTGCTGTACCTTAACGGGTACCGTGGGTTCGAATCCCACCCTCTCCGCCACATCGATTTCGGATTTTGGATTTTGGATTTTGGATAGTGTTTCCGGAGTCGCGAGTCGCTAGATCGGATCGATTTAGCTGTTTGAGAATTTATAGGTCGTTTTTCACACCCGGTCTTATACGTACTGAATACAGTTTGGAGGAAATTCGCTATGCCTTTGAGTAAGAGGTTGACGGCAGAGTTTATAGGAACGCTTTGGCTGGTATTGGGAGGTTGCGGAAGCGCGGTACTTGCTACGGCCTATCCCACAAGGGGAATAGGGTTTGCGGGTGTTGCGCTGGCTTTTGGTCTGACCGTATTGACCGGAGCATATGCGCTCGGACATATCTCGGGTGCGCATTTTAACCCGGCCGTGTCTCTTGGGCTTTGGGCAGGAAAACGCTTTCCGTCGCGGGACTTGATCCCGTACATCATCGCCCAGGTTCTGGGTGCGATCGCGGCAGCGGGGATCATATACCTGATCGCAACCGGAAAATCCGACTTTAATGTCGTTACGAACGGATTCGCCGCAAACGGCTACGGAGACAGTCTCGGTTCAGCGGGCAAATACACACCGTTGGCGGCGTTTGTCGCCGAGGTTGTGATGACGTTCTTTTTCCTGATCGTCATTCTCGGCTCGACACACGGAAAGGCGCCAAAAGGATTTGCCCCAGTGGCGATCGGGCTTTGTCTGACGCTGATTCATCTCGTGACGATTCCCATAACGAACACCTCAGTGAACCCGGCCCGAAGTACTGGCCCTGCGCTGTTCGCCGGTGGTTGGGCGATAGGGCAGCTTTGGATGTTCTGGGTGGCTCCGATACTAGGTGCGATGATCGCGGGGTACTTTTATTCGTGGCTTGCGGGCGACGATCAGGTGCCGCCGCAGGAGGACGTAGTCGGAGAGGACCCATCGACGAGGGTCGTCGAGATCGTCGAAAGTTAAGTTCAGAGTTCAGAGTGCCGGCTCCGGCTTGTTTTTTTTCTAGAGAACGAACAAGCTAAAGCTTGCACTCTGAACATGCGGAAAGGTGCAGGAGTGGTTGAACTGGCAGCACTGGAAATGCTGTGAGCCTCAAAAGGGTTCCGTGGGTTCGAATCCCACCCTTTCCGCCATCTCAATTTCGGATTGCGGAATTGGGATTTCGGATTTTGTGGCAAATCCCAAATCCGAAATCCCAATTCCCAAATCTAAAGTCGAGATATGGCTTCAGGCTCCGCACAAGGTTTGAGTTGTGAACTCCGCTAGGCGAGGAATCGAGCAACGGTAGCAATTTCAGCCTGTGTTGCGGTTAAGCCTGAAGCCGCCAATTCCAGTAAATCGTGAATCGTAGATCGTGCAAAGCGGGGTGAGTCTCTGTGGCGGGCGGCTACGATTTACGATTCACGATTTACGATTCACTCTCTTACGATTTACAATTCACTCACAGATGTCCTACCAGGTAATCGCCCGAAAATGGAGACCCCAGACTTTTGAAGAAGTCACAGGTCAGGAGCACATCACGCAGACGTTGCGTAATGCGTTGGCGCATGACCGTCTGCATCATGCATACCTTTTTTCCGGTGCTCGTGGCGTCGGTAAAACAACGACTGCGAGACTTCTTGCCAAGGCTCTGAATTGCCACAAGACCGACAAGCCCAATCTTGATCCGTGCCGAACCGACGATCCGGCGGCGTGCTCATCGTGTATCGAGATCGGCGAAAGCCGATCGATGGACGTTCTCGAGATCGATGCCGCGTCGCATACGGGGATCGACGACGTCCGCGAAACGATCCTCGAAAGCATCAATATCAATCCGGTCCGCGATCGCTACAAGGTTTTCATCATCGACGAGGTACATCAGCTATCGAAGCCCGCATTCAACGCGTTACTAAAAACGCTCGAAGAGCCGCCGCAAAATGTCGTGTTCGTCATGGCGACGACCGAGCTGCACAAAGTTCCGGAAACCATACGGTCGCGCTGTCAGGAATTCGATTTTCGAACTATTTCACTGCAAAAGATACTTAACCGCCTGAAGACGATCGCCGCGGCGGAAAAGATAAATGTGGATGAAACCTCGCTTCGTGAGATAGCACGCTCGGGGATGGGCTCGATGCGTGATGCACAGTCAAATTTCGATCAGGTGATCAGCTTTTCGGGCGAGAAGATCGCGATCGTCGATGTTTCAAACGCACTCGGCATAGCTAGTACTGAGATGCTGCTGAGAGTGTTAAAAGCGATCTCGGATCCGTCGCCCAAGCTTGTATTGGATGTGGTTGCCGAGCTCGTTTCCCGTGGCCAGGACGCTCGCAACTTTTGCCGCGACCTGCTGGCGGTTTTCCGCGATCTGATGGTCTTCAAGGTGTCCGGGGGCGATACCAGCCTTGTCGAAACTTCGGCACTGAGCTCCGATGAAATAGGCGACTATGCGAATCGTTTCACCGAATCGGATTTCGTTCGGTTTTTTAGTTCGTTGTGTGAGACGGAATCGAAACTCAAAGAGGCGGTCCAGCCACGGTACGTCCTCGAAACCGGTTTGGTAAAGCTGACCGAGATGAGGCGTGTCGTCCCGATCGAGCAGCTTCTTGAGCGACTTGCGCAACTCGAGCAGGCTATCGCCGGCGGCGGCATTTCGTCCATGCCGCAAGAAAATTCTTTAGCGGCAACCGCGGAAAAAAAAACTCTAATTCCTGAATCTGACGAGCCTGCAGACGTGCCCTCAACCGTCCTGCCCGAATTTGAAGTAGAAACGATCATCGAGAAAGTTGTGCCTGAGCCAGAGCGTCAGAATGCGGCACTTCCCATCATCGACCTGGGTTTTCTCGATTCCCTTCCGGTTAAGCTGGCACCGATCGACGCCGAAGCTCTGGAGCATGTCGCGGATACGTGGCTCGATGCCGCCTACGATGGCAAGCTCGAACGCAGCGGCGACGATCTCTTGCCGATCGCTGGCGCCGAGACACTCGTCGAATCCATTTTAGGAAAAGCTGCGACGGAATCCGGCGTGCGGACATCTTCGGGCGGTTCGACTGCTTCGGCCGCGGCTCCGGCTTTGAGTCCCATGTTCGTACCGCCTGATTTTAGTGCCACGGAAGATGACTCTGAGCCCGAGAGCCTGCCTGAAAATGCTACCGAAGAGGAACTGATGGCCTACGCCGCAAATCACCCGCTTGCAAGAAAGGCGATGCGAATATTTCGCGCCAAGATAGTCGAAGTAAAACGCGCCTGATACTTTATGATCCCGGAACAATTTTGCCGAACTTTCGTATTTTTTGGGGATTTGACACAATCTCGTCAAGCGAATGTTTAGAAGTCGTGTATTACGAAATCTTGGAAGCGTTGTATTTGGCCTGATCGTATATCTGGCCGCCATCGGCGCGTTCGCGCAAAATGCCAGTACCTGGAACCAAAACGTATCGCCTCTGCCGACGCCGACCGCACCGGTGAATGACTATGCGGGCGTACTCGATGAGGCGACCAGAGCCGCTTTGAATAAACGGCTGATCGACTATCAGCGTTCGTCGGGTGTTGAGCTTGCGGTAGCGGTGATCCGAACGACCGGCGAGCGTCCGATCTTCGATTACTCACTGGCTGTCTATCGCGGTTGGGGAATCGGGGCTAAGGACGGCGACAACCCGGGAGCACTGTTGCTAATCGCGGTTGACGATCGGAAATATTTTACTCAAGTAAGCGCAGATCTTGAGGATGAACTGCCGGACGGGCTAGTCGGAAGTCTGCAGCGGCAATATCTCGTCCCGGAATTCAAGA
Source organism: Pyrinomonadaceae bacterium (assembly GCA_037969295.1). Classification (GTDB taxonomy): domain Bacteria; phylum Acidobacteriota; class Blastocatellia; order Pyrinomonadales; family Pyrinomonadaceae; genus OLB17. The sequence goes on from JBBKXD010000043.1 coordinate 5,805, forward strand.
AAGGCAATTACGCCAAAGGAATTTCCGACACGCTTGAAGCCTACATCAGGACAATTGATCAGCGAAGCAGCGGCACTGCGGCTTCGCCCACGCCGATCGACTCCGGCACGTCGGAATCGCAAGATCCGTTCTCCTCGCTTTTCTGTCTTGTTGTGATCGGGATCATACTGCTAGTAATATTTTCGAATCGCGGTGGAAGATCGGGCGGAGGCCGCGGCGGTTGGGGTGGTGGATTCGGCGGTGGCGGAAGTGCGTTGCCGTGGATCATCGGCTCGGTCATTAGCAACGCTACGAGTTCGTCATCCGATTGGGGAAGCAGCAGCGGGAGCAGTGATTGGGGCGGCGGCGGAAGCGACTGGGGAGGTTTTGGCGGCGGCGGCGACGCGGGCGGCGGCGGTGCCGGAGGAGATTGGTAGTAATTGATAGTTGATGGTTGATGGTTAAGAAAACCGACTACAGCACAGT
>JBBKXD010000044.1:0-4008 GCA_037969295.1 Pyrinomonadaceae bacterium
AACACCAACACGTCGCCAGTCCGTTAGCGAATAGAATTCTGCCGGCGTGCTTCGAACAACACCACGCCGGCGGCGACTGCCAAATTCAAACTCTCGACGTCTTTCTCCATCGGGATCACAATTCTCTCATTCAGTCTGGTAAGCTCGTCTTCGTCCAGCCCATGGGCCTCTGAACCGAACACTATCATCCGAGGGATCTGCCAATCGACTTCGGTATAGGATTTTGTACCACCTACGTCCGCCGCAACGGTGCGAAGTTTTTTGCTCCTCGCCCAAGAAAGCGCATCGTCGAGCGGGACGTCGGTCCACAATGGCAGTCTCAAGCTCGAACCCATCGCAGCGCGAAGGGCTTTTGGCGACATCGCATCCGCCGAGCCTTCCGACGTCAGTACACCCGCGACACCGGCGGCTTCCGCTGCTCTGATGACGGCTCCGAGATTCGATGGATTATTTATCTTGTTAAGAAAAACAACCGCCGGCGTAGTACTCGTCGCTACAATCCGAATCGTGTCGGGGCCGGTCAACGGGCGATCAGCGATCGCGATTATCCCCTGCGGGCTACTTGTATCGGCCATGGATTGCAGCGTCGAATCGGAGACTTCGAGGATGTGTCGCGGCCTGAGCCACGCGCTGATGTCCGGTTCGGACATCTCTTCCAAAAAGCTCGAAGAGACAAAAACCTTTTCAGTTGTTATCCGAGCGCGAGCCGCTTCGCTGATCAGCCTCACACCCTCGAGGAAGATCTTTGTGTCGTCTTTCCCGTCGCGGACCCGCCGGGCCAATTTCAATTGGTCGTTGTCGCGGCTGATGATCTTTCGAATCGGCTTCATTCGAAAGTTAGTTTGCCATCGACCTACGTGAAATGCGAATTTCCCCGTCATTGCACACCCCTGAAATTAAGCTAAAATGACAATGCATCTCACCGGAATATTATGAAGCCTGAAACTCGCGCGATGAACAAGATCGAACTCTTGAAAGAGAAATCCCGTCTGGCCGAGGAAGGCGGCGGAGCGGCCCGGATCGAAAAGCAAAAGGCTGGCGGCAAAATGACCGCCCGGGAACGAATCGAGTTTTTCCTCGATGATGGCAGTTTCGAAGAGTTTGATAAGTTCGTCGTCCACCGATCGAAGGACTTCGGCATGGAGAATCAGAAGTACCTCGGCGACGGTGTTATCACCGGCCATGGACTCGTCGACGGGCGGGCGGTATTTGTTTTCGCCCAGGACTTCACCGTATTCGGAGGCTCGTTATCCGAAACCCACGCCCAAAAGGTTTGCAAGATCATGGATCTTGCGATGAAAACCGGGGCACCGGTTATAGGACTTAATGACTCGGGAGGAGCAAGGATCCAGGAAGGTGTTGTCAGCCTCGGGGGCTATGCGGACATCTTCTTAAGGAACACGTTGGCGAGCGGTGTGATACCGCAGATCAGCTGCATCCTCGGGCCGTGCGCCGGAGGGGCGGTGTATTCGCCCGCGATCACCGACTTTAACGTGATGGTCAAGAACACATCCTACATGTTCATCACCGGGCCGGACGTGATCAAGACGGTGACGCATGAAGAAGTCACGAAGGAGGAGCTCGGCGGTGCGATGACTCACAACGCGAAGTCAGGCGTCGCGCACTTCGCAGCTGATTCGGACGAGCATGCCCTACGACTGACTCGCGAATTGTTGTCGTTTATTCCTTCCAACAACATGGACGACCCACCATTCGTTCCTACAACGGATCCGATCGACAGAGCCGACGCCGCCCTGAATTCCGTCGTTCCCGAACATTCGAATCAGCCATACGACATCCGGGACATCATCAAGCCTGTTGTCGATGATGGTTATTTTTTCGAGGTACAGGAACACTATGCCCCAAACATCGTGATCGGTTTCACGCGGCTTGGCGGTCATGCGGTTGGGATTGTCGCGAATCAGCCGGCGTTTCTTGCAGGAGTTCTCGACATTGACGCTGCGGTCAAGGCTGCTCGGTTTGTTCGTTTTTGCGATTGCTTCAACATCCCGTTGATCACATTTGAAGATGTTCCGGGCTTTCTGCCGGGTGTCAATCAAGAGCACCTCGGAATCATCCGGCACGGAGCAAAGTTACTGTATGCCTTCGCCGAAGCCACGGTGCCGAAGATCACCGTGATCACACGCAAAGCTTACGGAGGTGCCTATTGCGTCATGGCTTCGAAACATATCAGGACGGATATCAACTTTGCCTATCCGACTGCTGAGATCGCTGTCATGGGGGCCGAGGGAGCGGTTGGCGTCCTTTATCGCAAGGAGCTCGCGGACACGACGAATCCGGAAGAGAATCGGCAAAGAATCGTCAGTGAGTTCAGCGAGAAGTTTGCAAATCCATACATTGCCGCCGAACGGGGATTTATAGACGAAGTAATCGAGCCTGCGTTAACAAGGCCAAAACTGATAAGGGCCTTGTCGCTGCTTCGAAATAAACGCGATACTAATCCTCCGAAAAAGCACGGTAACATTCCGTTATAGAGTTTTACTTTAAGGGTCGCGGGCGCGACAGTTAATCTTTCTCTGTAAGCATGTGAAAGTAATTCATTAAGTCGCTGAAAGTTTTGCTTTAAGCGTCTGCGCCGCGACACCTAAGACACTGGATTCACTAGAAACTTCCCTGAAACCGTTATCTTATCCGATGAGCGAAATCATTTCTCGACGGCCGACCTGGGCCGAGATCAATCTCGACAATCTTGCATTTAATTTTCGTTCGGTTAAGGCGTTCATCGGCTCCGACACGAAATACATGGCTGTTGTGAAAGCTGACGGGTACGGGCACGGAGCCGTCGAATGCGCGAAACGTTTGGAAGCGGAAGGCGTCGATTGGTTCGGCGTAGCCCTTCCGGAAGAGGGTGTTGAGCTTCGAAAAGCGGGCATTCGAAAACTTATTCTTTGTCTCGGAGGATTCTGGGACGGGCAGGAAACAGTATCTCTTAACTACGGTCTTACCCCTGTGATCTTTCACCTCGAGCAAGCTGCCATCCTGAATGAAGCCGCAGCGAGCCGGGGCACAGTCGTCTCGATTCATGTAAAGATCGATACGGGCATGGGGCGCGTCGGAGTTCGTTTTGATGGTGTGAGCGAATTTGCAGAGACGTTGAGATCTCTCCCCCACCTGCGCGTCGAGGGTCTGATGACGCACTTCGCGGCGGCCGACGATCTTGAACAGACAGATTTTACGAATCTTCAAATCGAGCGCTTTAATACGGCCGTTGCGATATTCAGAGAGAAGGGTTTTTCACCGGCGTACCTCGACCTCGCGAACTCACCCGGAGCCGTTGCTCACCCCGAGTCACGAAGCAATCTGGTTCGTCTCGGAGGAATTCTGTATGGGTTGGGCGGGGACGTGCTTCCGAGCGGGATCGAAATACCGGAGCTGAAATCGGTGATGTCTCTGCATACCAGGATCGCCCATCTAAAATTGGTACCGGCCGGAGAAACGATCGGTTACGGCCGAACATTTACGACCAACGCCGACTCTCTGATCGCGACGATACCCATCGGCTATCAGGACGGCTACAGTCGAGCGCTTTCGAACGCGGGACGGGCAATCGTCCACGATAAATTCGCTCCGGTGGTTGGACGCATATCTATGGACTGGACGACGCTCGACGTAACAGGTGTGAATGGAGTGCGCGTCGGAGACGAGGTGACCTTGATCGGCGAGAAGATGGGGTTACGAATTGCGTCCGAAGACCTCGCCCGAACGATCGGCACTATTTCCTACGAAATAACCTGCGGCATTGATCGTCGCGTGCCGCGCGTGTTTACACCGATATAAGTCACAAACCGTTTGCCAGACGCGCTGCGAATTTCGATAATCAAAACGAATGGCTTTTCTTTCGACTCTTGAGTGGAAGACGTTCTTCAATGAACTATACGATAAGTTTTTTGAGACGGACTTAATGAACAGCGCCGCTCAGGTAGCATTCTATTTCTCGTTCGCCTTCTTTCCGCTGCTCTTGTTTCTCGTAAGCCTGTTCGGTCTCGT
>JBBKXD010000045.1:0-8668 GCA_037969295.1 Pyrinomonadaceae bacterium
GCTCTGCCGTCTCAAACGACTACAGCGCAGTTTCGCTTGTGTCGACTCGCGGAAATTTTGATCGCGTCTGGGAGATCTTTGCCGAGGTGATGCTGAATCCGGCGTTCAATCCGGGCGACGTCGATTTGAACCGTGAACGTATCCTGACGGGCCTTCGCGAATCGGGCGCGAGCCCCGAAAGCGCGCTCGAGACGATACAGAACAACGTTATTTTCGCAGGCCACCCCTATGCGAACGATGTCAGCGGCACGGTGGCGAACATTTCGCGCTTTTCGCCGGCCGAGCTCCGTGAGTATCACAAGAGCGTAATGCAAACGTCACGCTTGCTGTTCGTCTTTGTCGGCGACCTTGATCCCGATCAATTGAAAGCACGCATCGCGGCGACGTTTGGAAAGCTGCCTCGCGGAGACTACAAGGAACGTCCGCTGCCGGCTCTCGACTTTTCGACGGGCACATTGAACATAACTCAACGCCCGCTGCCGACAAATTATATTCAGGGCGTATTCGCGGCACCGGCGCTCGGGGATTCCGATTATTACGCGATGCGAGTTGCGACGTCGATCCTTCACGCGCTCGTTAACCAGGAAGTGAGAGTCCGTCGTCAACTGTCTTACGCCCCCGGTGCCGAAATGGATAGTAACGCTGCTAACACGGCAAATATTTCCGTTTCTACAACGGATGCAAATCAAGCCGTTTCGGTAATGCTCGACCAGATAAAGCTGCTTCAGACGCGGGCCCTTAACAAGGAAGTGATCGACGAGATCGCGGCCTTCTTTTTGACGAAATATTATCTCGGACAAGAGACTAGCGCGGCGCAGGTCGGTGAGCTGGCGAGGTACGAACTGATAGGTGGAGGCTGGCGAAACTCCTTCGAGTTTCTGAAGGGTGTTCGGGCGGTCACGCCTGACGAGATCCGGAATGTGTCGAATAAGTACATGAAGAACATCCGCTTCGCGGTTGTCGGAAACGAGCGCGCCATTAACAAGAATATTTTTGTGCCGACGGAGTGAGGAGGGGAGAAAGTGAAAAAGTGAAAAGGTGAAAAAGTGAAAAGGTGAAAAAGTGAAAAGGTGAAAGAGTGAGTGAGAACGTGAGAGGGTGATATGCGTTTTCACTTTTTCACCCTTTCACCTTTTCACTTTCTCGTTTTAGCGTCCGTCCTTTGCCCTCCGCTCGACCGGAGCATCAGGCTTGCTCGGCTCGCTCTTAGTCGGCGGCGGGTCGCTCTTAGGCGGCGGATCGTTCCTCGGTGGAGGATCGTCGCGTTTCGGAGGATCATACCGCGGTGGAGGATCATTGCGCGGGGGCGGCGGCTCGGACTTTGGCGTACGGATCGGCTCGCTGCGACGCGGTTCACGCTGTGGCGGCGGATCGGATCGAGGTGCTCGAACGGGTTCGTTCTGTTTTTCGTCAGACTGTTTAGTCGGTGGCGAATAGACAGGAGTTTCCTGCTTCTGTGTTGGTGCCTGGCGGATCGGAGGCGTTTCGCCATTGTCCCGTTTGATGACCGGTCGTTCGACCGCACCAGTCTTCCGCGGTTCGCTCTCGTCCGAACTCACCGGCTTGATTTCGCCCCGGCTTGTGTTTATCTGAAGCGGCGGGCGCCCGCCGAAGATGCGAGATTTCTGCAGCTCCTCATCGAGCGGCACATCCGATTTTCGAACAGTCGCTCCGGTCTTCACCTCGGATACGGTACTAACTATCGGCGGACGTACCGACCTGACCTCCCGACCGATCTTGCCCTCCAACTCGGTGTAGGTCGGAAGGATAGGCGGCGATTGTCCGTCATCCGGAATTTTCGATAATACTGCCTTCGCAACGGCCAGCGGCGGCGTTCCATAACTATTTTTGCCGCGGCCGAATTCGCTTGCCGGCACCGTAACCACGCCACCCGGCGGAACGTTCTCAAACGGAGGAAGGTTGATCTTGTCCCGCCCGCCACGGATCGGGGTATTCGGTGGTGCTCCTGTCGGCGTCGGGGTCGGAGTGGGGTTACCTGAGCCAGGCCCGTGGCCTGGACCGTTATTGTTTCCGTGATGTCCCCCGCCGTGATGAGAGTAATAATACGAGTTGTAATTGTAGTATCCGTAATTGTACGGAAGCGGATACCAGCACACGTTTCCGCCTAAGACACTTACGACGACTAAGGCCGGATGCCACCAGCTTCGGCTGTAGCGATAAAGACCGTACGGCGTCCAGTACCACGAGCCATTATCCCAAACCCATCTGCCGTGATGGTACGTCGCCCAGCCCCAGGGCTCGTCGTTGACCCACGTCCAACCGTAGGGCGGGACCCAGCGCCAGGTTCCGTATCGATAGGGTGACCAGTTCGAATATCGGTTTGTCGATGTGCTGTAGGGCCGCCAGACATAACCGTATTTCCGGGTGTGTATCCACTCGCCGTAATCATTCAGATCTTCGGCCCCGTAAATGTCCCGGTCGTAATAGCGATCGTAGTAGGCGTCTCGAATACGCTTTGCGACGATCGCGTCCCGCTCAAGAGCCCATGAGTCGAACTGGTCGGTATAACGCTCGGCTGCTGCTGTTTCCCACTCGCCGGATTGGCTGCCGCCGATAAAGATCTTTGCTCGACGGCCATTCTTAACCGTAAATCCGGCATCGGCTGAGTAAACACGAGCCTCGCCACCGTCAGTCGCCGTCACGATCACCTCAAAACTGTCGGGCACACCCGCTTCGATGCGATACATACCGGCCTTTTGGATCGAGATCGTAGTCTTCGGAGCGTCTATCTCGAAATATGAGCGGTTCGCATCGAACTCGGAAGTACGCAGAACGACGGTGCCAAGGGGAACGCTAAGGGCGATGCCGCCGTCCTTTAGGCCGACCAATTTGATTCGCGAATTTTCAGCGACTCGAAGATGCGTATAGCTGTTGAACTGGATCTCAAATCGTCCGTTCCCGTCCGTCGCGATCTCATCGCCCTCGACGATCGGGAGATTTAACACAGCGACCTCCCAATCCTGGCTGTCGGCGCGACGGATCTGAACGTCACCTTGAACAAAGCTGATACGCGCGACGCGGTCCTTGATCTCGGGAATATAGTCGTCTGTCTCGCTCGCAAGCGCACCCGTACCCGAAAACAGCAAGATAATTAACAGTGCTGTCCAATGGATCTTTTTCGTGGAATGCATGAAGCTTCCCTCCTAAATTTTTACTTGTACTCTTCAGGAAGAGCGGTAAATCGGAACGCAGCGGGAATAATATTGCGTATCACGCAAGGTATCACGGCAAGAATCGTGCCGACCGATCGAGCATACGTTAAGCAATAAAAACACTTACGCCTGTTAGAGGCCGCTCGCCGATCGCTAAACGAAATCGTGTAGGACGCGGCCCGGCGAGCTACCAAATCGTGCAGTCCCGGCTAAAAGTTCAGCTTGTATTTGAGAACATGGGGCCTCGCGGCGACCAACAGATGCCCGTTCTCGTCGAATGCTATGCCAAAGGCCTGATAGGTTTTCAGCGTCCTTATTTGCTGGCCCTCCGAGTCGAAAGCGAGGATCGAACTCGTGTTCGAGACGAACAACCGGCCCTTGGGATCGACCGCGATCGCATGTGCACCGGATGCACCAGTGGCAAAGCGATCCAGAAATTTTCCGTCGGGTGAAAATTTGCAGATCTGTTTGTTGTGCCTATCCAGCGCATAGATCACGCCGCTCCCGTCGGTGGCAACTTTTTCAAATCCGAATACTGAATTAGCGCGCTCGGCCGCATCAGTGAACTCGGTCAGTGTCTTCAGCGAACTGTCGAGTATGACAATCGATTTTCCGGCGACCGCGACCACTTTTCCGTCCCACGTCAGAGCGATCCCGCGCGGAGAGATCTTGGACGATGTCGCGAGCAGGCGCCCCGTGCGGCCTTCGTGCTTAAAGATACCTTTGTCATTTGCCAGATAGATATTGCCGTGCCGGTCCGACACCAGGTCGTAGAGATTCGAGCCCGTTACAGGGGCCCACTGGTCCAGGAATCGGCCATCGGCGTCGAATACCTGGATGCGATGCGGAGAATAATCCGAACTGTAGATCCTACCTTCTCCATCCACCGCAACATGCCGATTGTCTTTGAACCGCCCGGCACCGGTTCCTTCGCCACCGAATTTCAGAATTTCTTCATGGTCCGGCACCGGTGTTGGTTCGGATTTCGGGGTCGGTTCGGACACGTCCGTGGAATTAGTGGTGAAAGAGTCGGAGACGGAGCTTCCGGCGAAAAACAGGGCTGCTATCGCGATACCGCCAATGATAAGAGAACTTGCCAATATCACGGCAACGATCGAGCCGCCCACTGTGTAGGTTATTTTCTTGACCGCCTTGAGATTTTGCGGATCGATCAAGTCCCTTTTAGTCTCGACCTGCATTCCGGAAATCGCTACGCTTCGTCCTTCAGTCATCCGATCGATCGCTTGCTTTGCCTCCAGCGGACCGACGCCGAAAGTTTCGCGAAAGCGTTTTATAGCTTCTGCCGTGCGCCCATCGCGAACGAGACGAGTTATTTCGGCGATCTTCCGCGCGATCCCTGTGAGTGATGAAAGATCGAGCAAAGCCGGGCCATGGGAATACAGCATGTCCGACGGAGCGATGACCGTACTTCCACAGTACGGGCATTTCTGCGTCGTTGTTCCTGTAAATTCGAGCGGCGCGGCACACGAAGCGCATCTAAAACTGTTGGTCATACTTGTGCGGAAAATGGGCGGGTGACACTGATTTGCAACCCGAAGTTGATAGATTATAAACTTTTGCGTGGAATGTCTCACGCGTCGAGGAGTTCATGATATGAAAAGATTTGGATTGATATTTTTAATGATTCTTATTGGCACAGGGATGGTGTTCGGACAAAAAGGAGCGGCCGGTCGGGCTAAGCCGGATCCGGCGAAAGATGTGCGCGTTGCGTTCGATCGCCTGACCGAGGGCATTCGCCAGGTTGACGTCGAAAAGCTCATGAGCGTTTACGACAACAACGAACGCACTCTGTTTTTTAACAACAACGGCTCGGTCACAATGGGCTGGACACAGATGAAGGAGAACAGGACGTCCAGTTATTCCAAGACGAAAAACGTAACGCTCGAAACGACCGGCGTTCGCGTCGAGGTGCTGAGCCCGGCGTCGGCCTATGTATCGTTCAAATGGAAACAGACGCAAGAGTTTGACGACAAGCTTGAAAGTGCATCGGGGCGTACGACATTGATATTTAAATTGATCGGTAAGGATTGGAAGGTCGTCCACGTTCACACTTCGCCTGACAACGTTCCGCCGACACGGCCTCTACTCGATTCGGAGCGTGAAAAGCCGGAGACAAAATAAAAAAAAAGGCGAGCTGTGGACTCGCCTGAGGAGGAGAAATTATGCCGGTTTTTTACACGGCCGCTCCCGGATAACTGCCTCCGAGCTTAGCGTCGTGTCCTTCGGCGAGATTACTCACCAACTCGTAATGGAAATAATCGAACTTCGCTGCGACTTCCGGCTTAACCCGTTTGTCGTACATTTCCCGTGAGCGATCGATCGCTTCGCGCAGGCGGTCATAGAGATCGGATGCATCGCGGCCTTCATTTACTTTTTGCTCATTGTAGAGTTTGATCTCCGAGACCAGAAGCCGGGCGAACCGGCGAGCGTCATTGTGAAACCGTCGCTCGTCATCCGCAACTTCGATCGGCAGATCAACGTTTCGATCGCTGAATCGGCTTTTCGTCGTCGGAGCTGACGCGACTTCCACGACAGGTTCCGGTGACGCTTCGAATGAATGGCCGTTGCTGCCGTTCGCTGTGTCGTTCGTATAAGCATAATCCTCGACAGGTTCCGGCTCTGCATCCGCCGAGGCATCATAATCATCGCTGGACGCGAAAGCGAAATCACTGACCTTTTCAGCAGGTGTCGAATCGGCCGGCTCTCCATAGCCCGCCTCGATCTCGTCCGCGCTTGCTTCTTCTTGTGCGGCAGCCGGTACCGGTTCAAAATAAGCGACATCTTCCGCGCCTGACGTTTCGGTTTCCGAATCTAGAGTTTCTATCTCCGAGATTTCTTCCACTTCCTCGACAGCAACATCGCCCGTATATTCTGCAAAGTCAGTCGGCTCCTTGACCTCCGCCACAGACTCACTTACTTCCGAAGTCTCGGCCGGTACTTCAACGTGCGAAACATTTTCAGCGCCGTGCATCGGAATGTAGGACGGTGCTTCGACGACACTCGGCTGAACGGCCGTCGACGCGGCCCGGAGCTCCACGGTTAGACCTGCTACCCGAACGAGGCATTCGATCGCCTCAAGATTGATCGGTTCGCCCGCACTGCCTGAGTCGGCGTATAGAACAGCGACGCCACGACCTCTCGCAATAAGCGGGACCGCAAACATTCGATCCGAAGCTCCAAACTCAAGTGCGTCTAAATAGACGCTGTCCTCCGCATGCGATGAAGAGAAATTATCTTTTGTCGACAACGTGCGGACGGCATCGGCAAGCAGAGTATCGGCAGAAAGCGGAAAGTGTATATCCTGCGCTCCGTCGTCGCTGAAACTCCGCGTCCGATCGAAGCGCCGCCAGCATAGGAAGGTGTCATTCTTGACAATAAAGAAGGCTCCGCGCGATGTGAAATTCGATACATGGTCGACCAGCGACTTCAAGATCGCAGACTGCGTCGTCTGGCCGCTGACTGCGTTTATCGCATCGCGGAGCTGATCGTAATGGGCCGGCGCGGAAGCAATATCAAGTTTTTGAGCCTCGTTGAAGGCGTTTGCCGACAGTTGTGCGCCGTCGTCGCGCGCGAGCCGCAGATGTTCCACGACAGATTCCGTGAAGGCTTTTTCGAACTTTATCTCGGATCCGAAGCGATCGGACAGGCTCCGGAGAGCTGAATCCATCTGTGATCTGTGCTTATCGAATTCAGCTTCAAAGTTCTTTTGAAAGTCGGCAACGTCTTGCTGCATGCCGGCAAGGACGTCTTTGAGGTAAATCTCGAATTCAGTTCTCAGACTAAGTTCGAGTTCTTCACTGTTCACTGGGGTTTCTCCTCCAAATCTTGAAAATACGCAACGAATCGAGTTTGTGGGTTAGGTTGGCGGTTCTGAGTAGAAAGTTATTTGCGGGTGAGCATGACAATTTGCGGAAAATCGCCACCGTTGTGAATTATGACGAACGGCGGCGATTTATGTCAAGAAAATTGTTGTCTATCAAGGGAATAGGTCATCAGACAGCGATGACCTCGATGTCCGGATCGATCTCTTCCTTGATCATGTTTTCGATCGCCGCGAGGGTACCGGTAAGCGAACTCGGACAGCTGCCGCAGGCGCCTTCGTAACGGATCCGCAGTGTATTATCGGTGAGTTCGACAACCTCGAGCCAACCGCCGTCACCGGCAAGGTAGGGTCGAATTCGTTCATCGAGAATTGCTTCGATTTCCCTAAGCTTAGGATCGTCGGCCACGGCTGCTGCGATCGCGCCGCCGACGGCGGCCGCAGCATTTCCATTTCCGTTGGACGCCCGTCCACTTTGGCCAGCTTCAGCCGCGCGGATCGGCACCGCCAGATCCGGAAGTATCTCGTCCCATTCGGCCTCATCCGTCTTCTCGACTGTGATCATCTTGTCCATGTAGAAGACGGACACGACGTGTTCGATCGCGAAAAGGGACTCGGCCAGCTCATTTCCAACCGCGTCTTCGCGGGCCTTGAACGAGTGTGACGTTCCGTGAGAAACCGGCTCCTTTAAAATAAACTTGACCGCGTTCGGGTTTGGCGTCTCTTGTATGTCTGCAATTTTAGGCATTCTTAACCCCGATTTCGGGTACGAGAATGTAAGAATTTATTAAACCTTACATTTTAGTCAACATTATACCTGTTGTTGGAGGAAATTTCACCAGTCAGAGATGTATGGAAATAAATGCGGGCGAAACAGAGTCCGTTTATCGAACTCAGTCGCCCGCATCTTGATTATGACGCAGCTTAGCGATAACTCGCCATTGCATCATCCAAGAGGTCCCTTGACCGGTCTATTCGGTAATGTGAATATCTTCGCCTTTATTTACCCGTCCCGACAAAAATAGGCCGCCAAACACGAGCGTCGCGATCAGAAACACGATAAAGCCGGCCAACCATAATTTGTTGTCCGCGCTCCTCTGGTACATCAAAAACGAGGCCACGGTTAAGATAAGCGAGACAAAAGCCAACAAACCCTTCATACCCTTCACCTCCGATTGTCGAAAAAAAGGTCAAAACTTACGTGAATTTCCAGATAATGGCAAACCGAGAAACGCGCGCGTGCTCTAGCTAAAATCACCTGTAAGTTTTTCAAAATGCTTGTCTTGAAATGCCTTTATAGTAACTCCATTCAAACTTGAAAGGCAAGTAATTAGCAAATTCGAGCATTTTAATTACGCTTCGCACTATTCCCAGGTTCCTTTAATTCAGCCGGGCGGAAACTACCCGTGGAATACTTTGAAGATCGAAGAACAGTTCGGGCGGGCTCCACACCGCCGAATCGAACATCGCGGCCACGTTCGCCGATTGATCGAAACCGATCTCCAGAAGTAAATGACCCCGTGGGGCCAGAAATTGCGGAGCTTGTTGAACGATCTGTCTGATGATAGAAAGGCCGTCCGAACGATCCGTCAAGGCTCCATGGGGCTCGAAATCACGAACTTCGGCCTGAAGTCCGGCCATCTCGCGAACCGGA
>JBBKXD010000046.1:0-11191 GCA_037969295.1 Pyrinomonadaceae bacterium
ATGCATCCGACACCAATATCAGCCATCTTTATCTCGAGCGCCTCGACGTAAATATCCGCGGTTCGCGGCGGCACGTCGCGCCCATCGAGGATCCCGTGAACGTAAACGTCACGAACGCCCTCGCGCTTTGCCATCCGCAGAAGAGCGTATAGATTTTCCGGAGACGAGTGGATCCCTCCATCGCTCAACAGCCCGATCAGATGAACGGGTTTACCGGTCGCCGCAGCTCGGACCATCGCCGGTCCCAGTACGGCATTGTTTTCGAAGTCACCGCTGCGGATCGCTTTTGCGATGCGAGCAATATCGGTCTGTACGACACGGCCGGCGCCGATATTGAGATGACCTGCTTCCGCGCTCCCGGGCAAACCGTTCGCCAATCCGACGTGCTCGCCCGATGCGGCGAGCTGCGTCCTGGGATATCGCAAACAAATTTCGTCGTAATAGGGCGTGTGGGCAAGGGCGATGGCATTCCCGACGCCGCTATGGGAAATTCCCCAGCCGTCAAGAATGATCAATGCTATGGGACGGTTATTTTGGGTGGTCATAATAAATGAAAAAGGAGGGATCGTTGAGGAATTCAGGTAAGAATCTCGGGACGAAAGACCCAAAGGGTCGGCTCTTATTATAGCCGAAATGACGTGGCCGGATGCAAGAGATTTGTCTTGGGGGCCGTGAATAGTGAATAGTAAATCGTTAATCGTTAATCGTGAATGGCTCGAAGAAAGTACTCCGTCCCCTTCGCCTTGCCTATCAACCAGTTACGATTAACGCTACACCATTCACTATTCACTATTCACTATTCACCATTCACCATTCACCATTCACCATTCACCATTCACCATTCACAAGTAAGCATCCGGCGCTGTGCGCTCCATCCAGCGGTCGGGGAACTTCAGGGCCGAGAATTCGAACTTCTCGTAAAGCCCGTGTGCGTCGCGGGTGGCGAGGAGCCACCGTCGCAAACCCTGCAGATCCGGATGCGCGATGATCGCCTGCATCAATTTTTTGCTTACCCCGCGTCCACGGTATTCGCTCAACACAAACACATCACCGAGGTACGCAAACGTCGCGAGATCGCTGACGACGCGAGCAAATCCGATCTGTCGATCCCCCACATACGCTCCGAAGCACATAGAGTTTTCGATGGCGGTCCTAGTCTGTTCGAGCGTACGGGTTTGCGCCCAATAAGATTCTTCGGCGAGAAAACGATGGATCGCCTCGATATCGAGACGTCGCTTGTCCGTGCTGATCTCGAAATCCTCAATTTTCATTTTTGATCGGTAAGACTCGATTCAAGTGATAAAAGAAACTTCTCTACTTCAAGGTCAGAGCCGTCCGACCGGCGGCCGGCACTTGCAGATATCAAGCACCAAAGGTGCGACGGCAAATTAGCCAGGGGCAACGCCCCTGGGCAGCGCCGAATTCTCGTGATCGAGCACCATCGGTGCGTTGTAAAAATGATTACTTCGCCGCGTTGCGGCTGCCGGTTTATGTTCGCGAATTTCCAGGGGCGTTGCCCCGGGCTAGAATCCCGCCGCACCTTCGGTGCTGGGTCTACGTCTCACCGCCCGATTCCTTTTGAATGCTCATCGCCCTCGATCTGATAGAACGCCTTCCTTCCCGGATACCGCGCCGAATCGCCGAGATCTTCCTCGATCCGAAGCAGCTGATTGTACTTTGCGATACGATCGGAGCGGCACAAGCTTCCAGTCTTGATCTGTCCGGCGTTCGTCGCGACCGCGAGGTCGGCAATAAAAGTATCTTCGGTTTCCCCGGAACGATGCGAGATGACGGCCGTCATGTTGTTAGTCCGTGCAAGTTCGATCGCGTCGAGCGTCTCCGTCAGCGTGCCGATCTGATTCACCTTGATCAGGATTGAATTCGCCGCCCGTTCGTCGATTCCCTTCTGCAGGAACCGTACGTTCGTAACGAACAAATCGTCGCCGACGAGCTGAACGCGTTTGCCCACCGATCTCATAAGACTTTTCCATCCGTCCCAATCGTTTTCAGCCATCCCGTCCTCAATCGAAATGATCGGATACCGATCGCACCAGTCGGTCCAGTACGCCGCCATTTCTTCAGACGATAATTCGCGTTTATCGCTCTTTTTGAAGATGTATTTCCCGTCTTTGTAAAACTCACTCGCCGCCGGATCGAGCGCGAGCATCACGTTGCCGCCGGCGTTGTATCCTGCTTTTCCGATCGCTTCGAGAATCGTCTCGATTGCCTCTTCGTTCGATTTCAGATTCGGCGCGAATCCGCCCTCATCGCCAACGCCAGTCGAATAACCGCGTGACTTCAGAACCGATTTCAAATTGTGAAAGATCTCGGCACCCATCCGAAGCGCCTCCGAAAAATTCTCAGCCCCTACCGGCATGACCATGAACTCCTGGAAATCGACGTTGTTGTCCGCATGCGCGCCGCCGTTCAGAATGTTCATCATCGGAACGGGTAGAGTTTTCGCGTTGGCTCCGCCGATGTATCGATAAAGGGGAATTTCAAGCTCGGCCGCTGCCGCACGGGCCGTCGCAAGTGAGACAGCGAGGATCGCGTTCGCCCCGAGATTCGATTTGGTGGCCGTGCCGTCAAGCCCGATCATCGTCTCATCGACAAGCGTCTGATCAAGCGCATCAACGCCCTCGAGCTCGCGGCTGATCTTCTCATTCACGTTATCGAGCGCTTTCAAGACGCCTTTGCCCAGGTAGCGCAGATCATCACCGTCGCGCAGCTCGACAGCCTCGTTCTCGCCCGTCGACGCACCGCTTGGTACGGCAGCACGTCCTGTCGTCCCATCTTCGAGGATAACCTCTGCTTCGATCGTCGGATTGCCGCGTGAATCAAGGATCTCGCGTGCCCACACTCGTTCAATAAAGCTCATTTATTCGCTCCGTTTGGATTAGATTGAAGTTAATTAAATTTATCGTGAATGAAGGTGAAAGACAAAAGGCGGCAGATGCAGGAAACGTTCAGTAAGAAACCAGTAGAATCATTCATCTGTCGGCAGCCGGACCAAACACTGTTTGGTGCCAACCTTGTCCGATAAGCACGTCACCTTCGAGCGGCTGTTTGTCGGTGTGGACTGCGTCAGCATACCCTCTCCCATTGCTTTCTATGGTTACGAACACAGGCTCGACCCCGCCTCCGGTGACATGGTAAGCGATGTCTCGCCAGCCGTTATGGAAGGAAGGAAGAAGCAAGATTGGGGTCCAGGCCATATCAGTCTCAAACAACTTTGTGTACCTTCTTCCTCGAGCTGAGAAAACCCATAATCCCCCGCCGCTTGTACCTGCCCAACTGGATTCCCAAACCACTACCTCGTCAACATGGTCTCCGTTAAGATCGATCTTCGCAGTCGTGATCTCGAAAGTGTCCAAGATGACCTGATCCTCGATGGAGCCAGGCGGCAGGACGGAATTGCATACGGTCCGTTGCTCTCCTTTTGCGTCTTTGCATCTGGCAGTCGATGTCGGGACGTCCGCTGGAAAGCTAGCGATCTCCGCCTGCTCGCCTTCAGTTTCGTTGACGACGGGAACGGAATCAGAAAGCTCGGTGCGGGTATCATCCCTTGCTACCGCAGGATCACCACATCCGAAGGCCATGAACAAGGTCAGTACAACTGGCTGCAATAGCCAAATTTTCATGTTCGTAACTACGGTTAAAATGTTTTCGTCTTCTCCATCCTGACTTGAAGGATCCGCCGCTTCGCGGCTTTCTCGATCTTGAATACGTGGCCGTTGAAAGGAACGGTGTCGCCTTCGGATAGGATCTCGCCAGCTTGAGAGAGCAGAAACCCAGCGACGGTCGTATAGCCCTCGGACACGGGCAGGTTCAGAGCAAGCCGGCGGTTTACGTCGCGTACTGCCATTCCGCCATCGAGAAGGTAACTGCCGTCCGGCTGCTGGTGGATCTGATCGTTGACCTCTTCGTCGTGCTCGTCAGATATCTCGCCGACGATCTCTTCGAGCAGATCTTCAAGCGTGATGATCCCTTCGACACCGCCGTGCTCGTCAACGACAAACCCGAAATGAAACTTCTCGCGCTGCATCCGCCGCAGAACATCTTCGAGCCGTGCCGTATCGACAACGTAGACAGGCTTTTGCATGATGCGCTCGAGCCGGAATGCTTTTGGCCGCAGCAGGCTGGTCATCACCTCTTTGCTGTGAATGACGCCGACCATGTCGTCGAGCGATCCGCGATAGACCGGCAGACGCGAATATCCGTGCAGCCGAAAAGCTTCGGCGATCTCTTCCAACGAGCACGTCTCGGGTACAGCAACGATCTCCGTACGCGGGATCATCGCCTCTTTCACGGTCGTCTCGGAAAATTCGAATACCTTGTTGATCAGCCGGCGTTCTTCTTCATTCAAGTGGCCGCTCTTTTCGGAGACATTTATCAGTTGCCGTATCTCGTCTTCGGTATAACTCGACCCATGCTCCCCCGAAGGGTGCAGGCCGAAAAACCTTACGGTCTTCGTGCCGGCCCAATCCAGGAGGCGTATTGGATAGTTGAAGATCTTGTAGAAAATCTGAAGTGGCAACGCCACGGCGAAGGAAACTCTCTCGGCCAGTTCGAGCGCCGCCGTCTTCGGAGCAAGTTCGCCGAACACGATGTGGAGAAACGTTATGAACGCGAACGCGATAATAAATGAAATACTGTGCAGCACCGGACCCGACGACAGGAACGCAAGTCCCGTGATAGAGCCTATCCATGCCAGTACCGGATCGAGCAAAGCTGCGACCGCCGGTTCGCCGATCCATCCCAAACCGAGCGACGAGAGTGTTATTCCGAGCTGAGTCGCCGAGATGTAGGCGTTCAAGTTGTTCAGCATCCCGAGCAGCCGGACCGAAGCCTTGTCGCCGTCGGTCGCCAGGGTTTCGATACGCGACTTCCGCACACCTACAAGCGCAAATTCGGCCGCGACGAAGAAGCCATTCGCAAGGACGAGCACCACTACAAGAAGAATCTTGAGTGCGGCGGACAAGAATGTCGGCGATTCAGGGATTGCACCGGTCTCGGCGGCAAGAAAGAAAAAAGCCAAACTAGCGGGGTCATCCATCTCGGAAACTGAACTAAACTATCGAACTTCGATCTCCTTTAACTCTGCCGTTGTTGCGGCTTTTATTGACTGGCAGATTATAACACACCGGCTACGAGCAAGCCCCGACTCCGCAAAGTCGAAAATAATTCGAGAGTAGCCCAGATCGTCTATCACGCCCACCGCCTTGAAAACACACTTTCGCCGCACAAGTTACGCCCGCTGATCTTTATCGCCAAATCCGCCCGTCTGCATGTCGACAAGCTCCTGGATCAGCATTCGACAGGACCCGCACCCGGATCCGGCGCGACATGTTTCCGACACCTGCTCGACCTCGGTGTATCCGTTTGCCGAGATCGCAGCAATGATCGATTCTTCTGAAATGCCAAAGCAGGTGCAGATCAACGCTTTTTCTCCCTCGTATTCTTCGATGCGACGCTCGCGATGGAGCGCCATCGCATTCCGAAGCGATTCAAACACGACGCCCGCGCACTGAGCACGGTCGGCGGGAAACGCTCCGAGCTCAACGCAAATCGCCTGAGTCAACTCATCATCGTTCAACCCGTGGAGATCTAGGAGAGCTTTTCCGCTGAGCCATTCGCAGAGAGTGTCGGCCGCCGCGATCATGAATCCGCAGCCGTTCGTACGGAACGTCACTGCATCGATGGAATCCGCATCGACCTTCATTCTCACCGACAGCTCGACAAACGAGCCGCACACAAAGCTCGCGCTCCCTCCCACCATTCCCATTCGGTCGGCACCTGAGTTGGAGGGCGATTCGAATCGCTTTTTGATCGGTGCTGGATAAAATCCCACATGCCGATTTTGCCACGATAAGACCCAATTCGCATGTGAGCTGATCTGTCATGTAAAATCTCGTCAGGATGTATCGCGTCTTTTTGTACATGGCTGCGTTGATCGTTTGCTTCGGCTGTCGCCCCGCGGCCGCTCCTGTGTCGGTCGGCAATCGACCTGTATCGGTCAACGGCATTCCGGCTCGGGATGCCCAATCGCAGCCGACGAAACCGGTCGGCGACATGGGATGGACTGACCGCAATGACGGCAACGTGGAAAAAGTGAAAGACCTGAAAGGCAAAGTTGTGATCCTCGATTTTTGGGCCACGTATTGTCCGCCGTGCATCGAAGAGATCCCGCATCTGATGGAACTTAAAGCAAAGTACGGGTCGGATCTGGAGGTCATCGGGCTGCATGTCGGCGGTGAAGAAGACCGGCCGAAGATCCCGGCGTTTGTGGAGCAGCTTAAGATCACTTACCAGGTCGCGTACCCGGAAGATGCTCTGACCGCATACGTCTTTGGCCAGGAGACGGCGATACCGCAAACGGCCGTGTTCGACCGGACAGGCAAAATGGTTAAAAAGATCACGGGCTTTAATTCCGATATTAAAATCCAGCTCGATGAAACCGTCGCGGCGGAGATCGCTAAGAAATGAACGGACCCGTAGGCGACAAATATATTCGAACGCTCGAACAGGTTTCCGCCGGCGGAGTCGTTTTTCGTTTCAACAACTCCCAGGCTGAAATTGCGATCGTTCGCATCGTCCCGGATATGCGCTGGCAGCTGCCGAAAGGTTTGATCGATGCCGGCGAGACGATCGAACAGGCCGCACTTCGCGAGGTCCGCGAAGAATCGGGACTCCTCGCGGAACTCATTTCTTCCATCGAGACGATAGAGTATTGGTTCGTCGCCGACCGCGACGGAGAGCGGGTCCGCTTTCACAAGTTTGTCCACTTTTTCCTAATGCGGTATGAGACTGGCGACGTCGCCGACCACGATCATGAAGTTGATGAGGCCCGGTGGGTCGACATCGAAACGGCACTCGGGATGCTCGAGTTCAAGGGCGAACGAGATGTCGTCACCAAAGCCGGAGCGATGATCACCAACCCGGGTGAACGCGAGACAGCCTGACGTTTCGGCATTCAGAAGCCATATGTTAATTTCGACTTCGGTCAACTTTACTTAATGCGCGATATTCCAGTTGGTAATGGCTCCCTGCTTGTCGCTTTCGATGACAAGTATCAAATACGTGATATTTATTTTCCGCACGTCGGGCAAGAAAATCATACCGAGGGCTTTCCGTTCCGATTCGGCATATGGACCGAAGAAAACTTCTCGTGGACATTTTCCGACGCATGGTCAAGAAGCCTTAAGTATTTACGCGAGACGCTGGTAACAGATGTTCGGCTCGAGAATGCCGAGATCGGAATTCGACTCGAGTGCCGGGACACGGTTGCGAGCCACGACAACATTTTTCTGCGTCGCATACGCGTGACCAACGTCAAAAATAGCCGACGCGAGATCCGCGTTTTTCTGCATCACGATTTTCGTATCTATGAAAATGAGGTCGGCGATACGGCATATTACGATCCTGAAACTTCGTCACTGATACACTACAAAAAGCATCGATACTTTTTGATAAACACCGAGCCGCAATTTGATTCGTTCGCGACCGGACGTAACGCATTTCGCGATCAGGAAGGAACCTGGCGCGATGCCGAAGACGGCAATCTAAGCGGCGGTGTAGTGACTGAGGGCTCGGTGGATTCGACGCTCGGAGTCCATTTGGAAATAGACGCCGATAGTTCGCGGGAATTCTTTTACTGGATCGCCGCCGGGACGTCATATGCCGAAGTGAAAGATCTGAACGCTCACGTACTTGAGCGTCGGCCGCAACGCTATCTCGACTACACCTCCAGCTACTGGCGTTCATGGGTCAACAAAAATGAAATGAACTTCGGCGACCTTCCGCCCGAGGTCATCGAACTTTACAAGCGTTCGCTGCTGATCATGCGGACGCAGATCGACAACGACGGCGCGATCATCGCCGCGAACGACTCGGACGTGACCGAGCGCGCGACCGATCATTACAGCTATCTCTGGACGCGTGACGGTGCGCTGGTCGCCAATGCCCTCGACCTTGCCGGCTATTCCCACGTCGCTCGCCGGTTTTATAAATTCTGTGCGCAGGTGGTCCATCCAAACGGTTATTTCCTTCAAAAGTATAACGCCGACGGGACGGTAGCCTCGGGCTGGCATCCCGCATGGGATGTGAGTCACAAGACACCGATGGTGCCGATCCAGGAAGACGAAACGGCGCTCGTTTTGTGGGCCCTATGGCAGCATTACGACAGATACCGCGACATTGAGTTTGCACATCGACTGTACAGAAGTCTTGTCATTCCTTGCGCCGACTTTATGTCGGAATTCCGTCACCCCGACCTCAAGCTTCCAAAGCCAAGTTGGAACCTTTGGGAAGATCGCCGAGGCATTCATACTTTTACTTGTGCGACAGTCGTCGGCGGCCTCCGCGCCGCCGCAGGATTCGCTTCGCTCTTTGCCGAAGGGGACAAAGCCGCGAAATATGAATCGGCCGCCGATGAAATTGTTGAAGCAATGCGAGAGCACCTCTACAGCCCGAAGATCGGGCGCTTTCTACGTTCTTTACATTTTCACAATGACGAACAGTACGAACCGGACGCGACGATCGACGCCTCGCTGTTCGGAACGTTTTATTTCGGAGCGTTCGATGTCGATGACCCAATGGTCGCGACGACGATGACCGCGATCGAAAAGTCGCTCGCAGTCGCCGGCGGAATAGCCCGCTTTGAGAATGATGGATACATGCGGACATCGGCTGACTCGATCGGGAATGTCTGGTTCATCTGTACCCTCTGGCTGGCGGAATATTACATAAATTCGGCCCGGACACCTGCCGAGCTTGAGAAGGCGTTGGCGATCCTGAACCAGGTTGCCCATCAGGCGCTTCCGTCGGGCGTATTATCCGAACAGATAGATCCGGCGACCGGCCGGCACGTGTCCGTTTCGCCTTTGACGTGGTCGCATTCGACTTACGTGGCGGCGGTGCAGAATTACATACGTAAGTCTCGCAATCTGGCGAGCTGACACATTTTTTCAGTGCAAAGCGCAAGTTAAAATTCCTTCTGATGAGAAAAGCGAAAATCCTGGCTACCCTCGGACCGGCATCGGATACTCAGTCGGTCATCGAATCGATGATCACGGCCGGTGTAAACGCTGTGCGAATCAACATGTCGCATGGAACCGAAGCCGAACACTCGGCGGCGATCGAAAACGCGCGTGCGGCGGCCGCAAATCTCGGAAAGCCTCTGGCGATACTCGTCGATCTTTCCGGTCCGAAGATCCGGACGCGGACGCTAAAGGACGGGACGCCAGTCGAATTGAAGCCGGAAGCAGAGTTTACGATCACCACCCGTGACGTCGAGGGAAATGATCGCGAAGTGTCGACGAATTTCGCGGGCCTTCCGGAGGCGGTCGAACCCGGAACACGGATCCTGATCGACGACGGAGCGATCGAGCTGCTCGTCGAATCAAAGACCGGGACCGACATTCTTTGCCGGGTCGTCGTGGGCGGATGGCTAAACGAGCGGAAAGGAATAAACCTTCCCAACACTTCCCTGCCGATCCCATCGATGACGGAAAAAGACGAAGTCGACCTGGTTTGGGCGATGGCGAATAACGTCGATTACATTGCGCTTTCCTTCGTTCGTCGGGCTGAGGATTGCCGCGAAGTAAAGGACCGCATCAAGAAACTGAACACGCGAAAACGAGGGCGTGCACTGCTCGTCGCAAAGATCGAAAAGGCGGAGGCCATCGAGAATCTTGACGCGATCATCGCGGAGACGGACGGAGTAATGGTCGCTCGCGGCGACCTTGGGGTCGAAACAAGCGTCGAGCACGTGCCCGTCTATCAAAAACGCATCATCGAAAAAGCCGTGGCGAACGACAAGTTCGTGATCACGGCGACGCAGATGCTTCAGTCAATGATCGATAGCCCGCACCCGACACGCGCCGAGGCGTCCGATGTCGCGAACGCGGTCTGGGACGGCTCGGACGCGGTGATGCTTTCGGCGGAAACAGCATCCGGAAGCTATCCGCTGGAAACTGTTCAGACGATGGCCCGGATAATCGACGCGGCCGAAACAGTAAAGCCGGGAGAATTACGAAAGCCTGTCAAATTCGGACAACCGCCGTCGGGCCGTACGAGCCAGGCTCTCTGCAAGGCCGCGGCATATGCGGCAAAAGAAGTAATGACGGAAAAGGTTGCCGTCTTTACCGAATCCGGATTGATGGCTCGTCGATTGTCGAGTATCCGATCCGGCCTACAGACCTTCGGGCTGACGACGTCTCTCGATGCGTGCAATCAGCTGGCGCTTATTTGGGGAGTCCAGCCGATGTATCACCGAGCCGTTCGCGCTATGACTGATCCGGTGGAATCCATTGGAAACGTGACGATGATAGATCTCGCAGGCGGCGGCGCCGATGCGACCGCCGAGCTTTTGAAAGTCGGGGAAGAAACATTACTTGAAGCCGGCGTCGTGGATCCCGGAGAGACGCTGATCATGATGGCGGGACGATTGTCCGGTCATGGCCTGTCCAGCTCGGTCGTCGTCTGGACCATCGGCAAAGACATCCCGCGGCGATGACATCGGGCGAGGCAATTCCTCACACCGTCGCCCCGATAAAATATCCGACTAAAGAAGTGACGATCATCGCGATCAGGCCCCAAAATGTCACCCGGAAGGCACCGACCCAGACCGACGCTCCACCCGCCCGTGCCGCAAGGCCGCCAAGAAACGCCAACAGTATCAAGGACAGGATCATCACTATCGGAACGATCGTCTTATAAGGAATCACCACCGCCGCGACGAGTGGAATACCGGCGCCGAGAGCGAAGCTTATAGCGGAAAAACCCGCCGCCTGCAGCGGGCGTGCCGAGCCCTCGACCGTAATCCCCAATTCGTCGCGTGCATGCGCTCCGAGGGCGTCGTGGGCCATTAGCTGATCCGCGACCTCACGTGCGAGTTTTGGATCGAGGCCGCGTTCGACATAGATACCTGCGAGCTCCATGCTCTCTCCTTCGTGATCGGCGGCCAGCTCGCGCTTCTCTTTGGCGAGGTCGGCCTTCTCGGTATCGGCCTGAGAGTGTACGGAAACATATTCGCCTGCGGCCATCGACATCGCTCCAGCGACGAGACCGGCGAGCCCGGCGATCAGAACGGCCGGCTTGCCGCTCTCCGCCGCGGCGACGCCGACGATCAAACTTGCGGTCGAAACGATTCCGTCGTTCGCTCCAAGCACGGCGGCTCGAAGCCAGCCGA
>JBBKXD010000047.1:0-10587 GCA_037969295.1 Pyrinomonadaceae bacterium
ACGACCATCAGGAAAAAACTCGAGACGATCTTGAACCCCTCTCGAACACCGATACACCGGATCGCGGCGGCGACAGTATGCGCGGTCGTATTCGTCGCGCCGGCGACAGAACCGTCGGCTTTGCCCTCGCGAACAAGGAGGTTCCCGAAATAGAGCGGATCTTTCACCGTCTGCTCAGCCTCCTCGAGCGTTTGTCCCTTCGCGCGACGTAGATCGTAATAGAGCGTGGCGATGCGGGCAAAATCTTTCGACTTCCTGTGATCCAGGATCTCGACACCGTTCAGGTTTATTGCCGATTCACCAGCGAGTGCGCGGATCTTTTCTTCCGAACCGACGACGGTGATCTTCGCGATGCGGTCGCGCGTGCAGATCTCGGCCGCCTGCAGCGTCCGCACGTCGTCACCCTCCGGAAGAATAATGTGTTGAAGGTCGGCCGCGGCCCGTTGTCGAATTTTTTCGAGAATCATAGGAATTGTTCGTTGATCGTTGTCCGTCGTGCGAGATAGCCGATGACCAGATCTTAACAACGATCAACGATCAACGATCAACGATCCGCAAACGAAAATCTAGCATACAACGGCGCCGCGTGAAACTTGCACAAAGAGCCGGTTGTTTCTAGACTGATATCACACTAGGGAAGTAAACGATGAGTCCGACGAAAGAGCCGAAAACCAAATTGAAGCGTCGCGAGAAGAGCCAACTGCGCGGACGGATGGGAAATTTCCTGATGTTCCTGCCGAACATGGCCCGGCTGCTCGGGAGCCTCCTCAGGGACGCTCGCGTCCCGACGGCGGAAAAAGCCCTGTTCGTCGCCGCAATTATTTACTTTGTTTCGCCCATCGATCTTATTCCCGACGTTTTCCCTTTTATCGGCCAGGTCGATGACATCTATGTGATCGCCCTTACACTTCTGCGCCTGGTCAACCGGACCGACGAACGCATCGTCCGCGAGCACTGGTCGGGCGGCGGCGATATCGTCGCGCTCGCTGATTCGATAGCGAGCATCGCCCCGGTTCTGTTGCCGAAACGTGTCAGCCGGGTCCTTTCGTCGAAGGTAGAGCTTGCTCCTGCCGGACAGGTCCTTCGAAGCGTCACCGACCGGAGCGTGCCGCTGGTTCGCGAGATCCCGCAGGTGGACGACGATCCGATCAAGATCGATCCGACGTCGTCGATGGCCAGCTAAAGCGGGGCGGCAAGCCCCTGAACGCGATAACCTTACAGTTTTTCTTTTGGAGTTTCCCCTTCGTTATCACTATAGTTAGCCAAGCCCCAAAGTCTAAGGCAGGTTACTTTGATACTTTATGCGGAACTTTCGCTATAATAGTGCGAAAGGTAAGCACTGATTTATATGTTCGAACGCTATACCGAACGCTCTCGCCGCGTTATTTTCTTCGCCCGTTACGAGGCGCTGCAGTACGGCTCGCCGATGATCTCGCCGGAGCATATTCTGCTCGGGCTCATGCGAGAAGATAAAACCATCTCATCAAAGTTCCTTCCATTCCGTAACTCGCTTTCGGTCGATGCGGTCCGCCGTGAGGTTGAGGAACGCATAGTGCTACGGGACCGCATACCGCAGTCGGCCGAGCTGCACCTTGCACCGGAAACCAAGAAAATTCTCTTTTACGCAAACGAAGAAAGCCGTCATTTGAAAAACCGACACATCGGGCCTGAGCATCTGCTGCTCGGAATTGTTCGGGAAGAGCGTTCCATCGCCGCCGAGATCCTCGTGCAGTACGGCCTGCGTATCCAGGATATTCGCGACGAGTTGGCTCGGCAGAGCGGCGCGCAGACCATCGCTCCGGCGGCAAAAGATAATTCCGCGACACCCAATCTTCAGGAATTCACTCGAGATCTGACGGCAGACGCCGCTCAGGGAAAACTCGATCCGCTCGTCGGGCGCGAGAGTGAAATTGAAAGACTCGTCGAGATCCTTTGCCGGCGTACAAAAAATAATCCGGTTCTGATCGGTGAGGCGGGCGTTGGAAAGACCGCGATCATCGAGGGCCTCGCGCAGCTTATCGTCGATCGAAAGGTTCCGAGTTTTTTGGAGAACAAACGAATCCTGTCGCTCGATCTGTCGTCGATCGTGGCCGGAACAAAATATCGCGGCCAGTTCGAAGAGCGTCTTAAGAAGATCATGGCGGAGCTCAGGGAAAGCAATGACAACATTGTCTTCATCGATGAGCTTCATACGCTTGTCGGAGCCGGTTCGGCTGAGGGCACGCTCGACGCCGCGAATATTCTAAAGCCGGCGCTCTCGCGTGGAGAGATCCAATGTATCGGTGCGACGACGCCCAACGAATTTCGGAAGTCGATCGAGAAGGACCGGGCGCTGGAACGGAGGTTCCAGGCAGTCAAGATCGTGCCGCCGAGCGAGGAAGAGACCCTGACGATCTTAAAAGGTGTTGTCAGCCGTTACGAAGCGTTTCATCAGATCCG
Source organism: Pyrinomonadaceae bacterium (assembly GCA_037969295.1). Classification (GTDB taxonomy): domain Bacteria; phylum Acidobacteriota; class Blastocatellia; order Pyrinomonadales; family Pyrinomonadaceae; genus OLB17. The sequence goes on from JBBKXD010000047.1 coordinate 2,440, forward strand.
CTATTCGAAAGATGCGCTCGAGGCCGCAGTTTTCCAATCCAGCCGGTATATACCCGACAGGTTTTTGCCGGACAAAGCGATCGACGTTCTGGATGAGGCAGGTGCTCGCGCAAAGCTTAGATTTCAGGAGGACGGAAAGGCCGAGCCTTCGTGGCGGGAGACGGTCGATAACTGGAAGCGTGCGGCGGCAAACGAAGATCAGCTGATCTCATATGAGCTCCAGACCCTTGAGGATTCATTCTTTTCGGTCGAGGTCACAAAGGACGACGTAGACGAAGTGATCGCTCGCTGGACGGGCGTTCCGGTCTCATCGATCAAGCTCGAAGAAGCACAAAAGCTGCTCAATATTGAAAACAAACTGCACGAGCGGATCGTCTCGCAGCGTCCGGCGATCTCGGCGCTTGCCCGTGCCATCCGTCGCTCGCGCGCCGGACTGAAGAATCCAAGTAAGCCGGTCGGCTCGTTCCTGTTTCTCGGCCCGACGGGCGTCGGTAAGACAGAGGTCGCTCGAACACTTGCGGAGTATCTCTTCGCGTCCGACCGGGTACTGATCCGATTCGACATGAGCGAGTTCATGGAAAAACATTCCGTGGCAAAATTTATCGGCTCGCCTCCCGGATACGTTGGACATGACGAAGGCGGCCAGCTCACGGAAAAGCTCCGCCGATCTCCTTACTCGGTCGTGCTCTTCGATGAAGTCGAAAAAGCGCACCCCGATCTTTTCAACATTCTGCTGCAGGTATTCGAGGACGGAATTTTGACGGACGCGCAGGGCAACACCGTAGATTGCAAACACGCGATCTTTATCATGACGTCCAATATCGGCGCACGGCTGATCCAGAAACGCGGCAACGTTGGTTTCCAGGCGGGAGGCGATGTGTCGCGGGAAAAGATGGAAGAACAGGTCATGTCGCAAGTTCGGCAGACATTTGCGCCCGAGTTTATTAACCGTCTCGACGAGATAATTATTTTCGATGAGCTGACGGACGCTGACTTGTTGCAGATAATCGACCTTCAGATCAAGAATCTTAACCGCATCCTCGAAAACAAGTCGCTCAAAGTGCGGATCTCCGACGAAGCCCGGGCGTGGCTGATCGAGAAAACTTGTGCCGACCGCAGCTATGGCGCAAGGCCCCTCAAGCGTGCTTTGCAAAAATACGTCGAGGATGAACTTTCCGAAGCCTTGATCCAGGGCGAGGTCGAGGAAGAAAGCGAGATCGAGATCATCTGCAGCGACGATAAGCTTTCATTTCGCCCTGTCGCGGCAGAGCAGCTGGAGAAAGAGTTTTTTCAGCAGGCCTGACCTGTGCTTCTACACGATTATCAAGGTACGTGCTCTCTTTTTGAGACCACGTACCTTTTTTGTTTTCAAGCCTCGGGCTTGTATAATCCCGAGGTTTGTCGGCGACCCGAAAAGGCAACCAGTTTTTGATTCATCGAATCATAGCGACAGTAAAAATTCCGACATTGAAAAGCCGCAAATATTTGTTTATTCTATCGTTTTCGAATTTCGCGACAAGGCGGCTGCCAAGGCTTTCCCCTGAGCTTCACAAATCGCTTTAGTCTGGGACATTTGTTTTTTATGCAGAGAATCACCGCATTCGGACTTGTTCTTTTTAGTTTCGCCGTTTTTGCAGCGAGCGTGCTGGCCAAAACGGACAGTAATGCGAATACACCGTCAACCGCCGCCGCCAAGCAGCAGATTGTCGAGTCCGTAGATATTTCGGGCAATCGCCGCCTTCGCGATGAGGACCTTCTTTACTACATCAAGACCCGGCCGGGCGACGTATACGATTCGGCTGCGCTCGAACGCGATCTCAAAGAGCTTCTCTCGCTGAATTTTTTCGACAAAGTCTTTACTCGTGTATTGACGACGGACGGGGCCCGCGGCGGCGTCAACGTTATTTTCGAAGTCAGGGAACTCCCGATCGTTCGTGACTTGCAGTTCTCGGGATTAAAGGCCGTGCCGGAATCGGATGTCCTGAAGGCGTTTCGCGAGAAGCGCGTCGGTATTTCAAAAGAAGCGGTTTACGATCCGGTAAAAGCGCGCAACGCAACACGTATCCTTCGCGAGCTTCTCGCCTCCAAGGGATTTCCGAATGCCACGGTCGAGATCAGAGAAGAAGAAGTTTCGGCGACGTCCATCGCACTAACCTTCGATATCGACCAGGGAAACCGTTCACGCATTATCGATATTCAGTTCGAGGGTAACGAACATTTTAGCGACGGTGAGCTTCGCGGTGCATTGCAGCTTGTAAAAGAGACGGGCTTGATCTCGCGATTCAAGGGCTTCGACATTCTCGATCTTCAAAAGCTGCAATACGATCTGCAAAAGAATGTTCGGTCGCACATGTTCTCAAAGGGGTACTTTCAGGCGAGAATCGGCGACCCAGTCGTCGAGGGCCTCGGACTAAAGCGAACTGATTTTATTCCGTTCATCACTCTCCCGATCCCATTCATCTCCACCAAAGACGATACGCTTCGAATAACTATTCCTGTCACCGAAGGAAAGATCTTCCGCGTCGGGGAACTCAAGGTCGAAGGCAACTCGATCTTCTCCGAACAGCAGATCCTCTCGTATGTCGGTCTCAAGACAGGTGAGATCGCGGACGGAAAACGATTGCAGGAAGCCGTCTATGAAAGTCTCAAGAACGTGTACGGGCAGCAGGGATTCGTTCAATATAATGCGGAGTTCGAGCCTGAGTTCAAGGACAATCCGGCGAACCCGAACGAGGGGATTGTCGATATCAAGATCTTGATCGACGAAGGAAAACAGTTTACGCTTCGCCGGCTCGAATTCACCGGCAACACGTTCACGCGTGATCGCGTTATGCGTCGCGAATTCCTGATCAACGAAGGCGACATTTACAATTCTCGGTATCTCGAGATCTCGGTCGCTCGCCTGAATCAGACGCAATACTTCGATCCGATCGACAAAGACCAGGACGTCGAGATCAGAACTGACGAAGAGCAAGGAGACGTGGACCTTATCGTTAAGATCAAGGAGAAAGGTCGTCAGCAGATCTCGTTCAACGGCGGTGTTTCCGGAATCGGTGGTTCGTTCTTCGGACTCGAATATTCGACAAACAACCTCGCGGGCCGCGGCGAAGTGTTGTCGTTCTCGCTGGGCGCCGGCAATCGGCAGCAAAGCTTGCAGCTCACCTATCAAGAGCCTTACTTCCGCAATCGTCCGATCGCTGTCGGCGTTTCATTATTCGCCTCGCGCTACAAGTTCTTTGGCGAAGGCACCTTCCTAACGCAGAACACCGATGTGCTGACCGATCTGTTCAATCCGCTCGGTCAGGTTATAACAAGCGATGCCAACCTCTTCACGCAGACGACGCTGGGCGGAAATATTTTCGCGACCGCACCGCTGTCGGAGCTGTTCTTCAAGAAGCGCACATTCACTCAGTTTTCGAGAGTCGGTTTGACGTATCAATTGTCGGCGACGTCGATCTCCGATCCGCCGATCAACGAGTCGGCCGATCCGACACAGCGTATTCCGGTCATCTACGCTCAGCCGAATATTCTTACCAGCCGCGTTACGGCTTCGTTCGTCTATGACACGCGACAGCCCGCGGCGAACGGAATTGACACGGCAGGGGGTTCGCAGCTTGCACTTTCGTTTGCGTTAGCAGGTCTCGGCGGCGACGTTCGGACCTTTCAGCCAAATCTCACGTATTCGCGCTTCATGCCGATCAGGCACAAGAAATCGAAGACCCCAGAAGTCTTCGCGTTTCGCATTCAGGCAGGGACCATCGGCGCATTTGCGACTACCGACACCATAAGAAGTGCGAATTCGATCGCTTTCGTCAGTGGCGTCCCCGTTTACGAGCGCTACTATCTCGGAAGCGAGAACGACATTCGCGGTTATAATTCGCGTTCGATCGGGCCCATCGCGCCGTTCGATACGTACGTCACGGCGAGGAACGTTTCCGTCTCATCCACGATAGCGGGACCCGCTGTACCCGTTCCGTTCATGACGGCACGAACACGCGACGAGATCGCACAACTTGGCCTTTTGACCGGCCCCGATGGCCCGAACGCGGCGCTCCTCAGCAGGAACTACAGATTCATCGGCGGCGACACTCAACTGGTCGGAAATTTCGAATATCGCATTCCGCTTTTCGGCCCCGCGACGCTCGCAGCCTTTGCGGATATCGGAAGCGTGTTCAATGTACATTCGACGGGTACACAGCGAATAAACAGTGAGTTTTTGCCGGACGATACGTTTATCGGTGCGGGCCGATTGTCGCAGCTTGTACTGACGAACAATCCGCTCGTCGACACGCGGCTCAGCTCTTTTATTCCGGGATTGATGTACTTTGCTCCGGGCGATCGCCTGGTGAGTGCAAACGATTTCCGCACGATGTGCCAAATTTTGGGTGGTCAGTGTCCGTTCATCAGACTTCCCGAGGGTGTGCAGCCGGTCTATATCCGTGGCGAGGTCCAACAGAATTCGCTTTTGCGAGTCAGTGACGCGGCATTCAGCAAGATCGGCGATTTTAAGGCGAGTGTCGGTCTCGAATTGCGGGTGCAGGTGCCTGTCGTCAACGTGCCGTTCCGTCTGATCTATTATTACAACCCGAACGCCAAGCTTGGTTTTACACCGGAAATTCCCGGAATATTTTTGCCGGGCAAGCGAAATGGCTTTCGATTTACGGTCGGTCGAACCTTCTAATGGAACTGTCTGACAAAATTGACAGCTAATGGACGATTAACTTACTATTTGTTTTCTTTTAATAATCAGCGGGTCGCAGGCAACAGTTTAAGAGAAAATAGTTTCAAAGAGATAGTCAGACACGAATCCTACAGGTTCACAAGTTTTTAAGGAGCATTACATAAGATGAAAAGATTTAGTTTCATTGCCGCTAGCTTTATTTTTGCGGCAATAACAGCAGTTACGGCTTTCGGGCAGGCAGCTCAGCCGGCTGCTCCCTTCAAGATGGCGGTCATTGATACCGGAGCTTTCGATGCGAAGGACGGCATTACGCGATATTCGACCGCGATGAATGCTCTCGAGGCTGAGTTCAAGCCGCTCGAAACTGAAATTCAGGGATTGATCACGAAGTACAATAATCTTGGCGTGGAGATCAAGAAGATTCAAGATCAGGCGAATGCGGGAACTGTTCCCATCGATGCAAAGTCGGCTCAGGCGAAGGTTGAGGAATATCAAACTCTCGAGCTGACGATCAAACGCAAGCAGGAAGATGCGAAGGCACGTGCCGCTCGCCGCGAGCCTGCGGTGATGGGACCGATCCGTGTAGAGATCGGAAAAGCTCTTCAGGATTACGCCAAGCAGAGAGGCATTGCGCTGATCCTCGACGCTGCCAAGCTCGACGGAGCCGGCTTGATCCTCGCCTTTGACGAAGCCAAGGTTGATGTAACGAGAGACTTTATCACGTACTTCAACGCGCGTCCGGCGACGACGGCGACGACCACGGCGCCCCGTTAATTAGGTTTTTTTTAATTCAGTCAGCAGCCGGTTGAAGTCAAATCTTCTGCTGGCTGCTGACTTTTGGTATATATAAGTGCGCCGATGATAATCTACGATTCTCGAGCCATTCAGGAAATTCTGCCGCACCGATATCCGTTTCTACTCGTCGACAAGATCATCGAGCTTGAGCCGCGCGTGCGGATCCTCGGTGTGAAACAGGTAACGATCAACGAGTATTTTTTTGCGGGACATTTCCCCGGGGCCCCGGTCATGCCCGGTGTACTCCAGATCGAAGCTCTTGCTCAGGTCGGCGCAATACTGGCACTTCGGGAGTTTGAGAACCGGGATGAGAAGATCCCTTTCTTTAGCGGTATCGAGTCGGCGAAGTTTCGCCGCCCAGTCGTTCCCGGAGACACGTTGATGCTTGAAGTGACCGCGCTTCGCATCGGGACCCGTGTTCAGAAAATGCGTGGCGTAGCGACAGTGGACGGAAATGTAACAGCCGAGGCCGAGATCATGAGCGTGATCGCCGACCGGCCCAAGGAGGACAGATGAACGACATCGAATTAACGTATCGCGAGTTTTACCTTTATGTGATCATTGGGGGCGCAATTTTGGGAGCGCTGTTCGGTTTGATCCCACTCATCCTCGGCCGCCGAAGAAACAAAGCTCGGCTGGGCGTCTACGGGTTTCTAGCTTCGATCGTTTCCGGAGGACTCGCCCCACTTCTCGGTATCATCGTAGCCGCGATCTTTTCGTGGATGATCGTTAGGGACAAGTCCGTTCCGGCGAACGACGCGAATGGAACGAACCACGGCACTACCCCAGATTCCGCGTCCGAATAGAAATCTCAATGGCAAGCTTCATTCACGAGACCGCGATCGTCGCCGCAGGTGCGCAGGTCGGCGACGGATCTCATATCGGTCCGTTCTCGATCATCGGCGAGCGCGTCGTGCTTGGTGATGGCGTGCGGCTCGATTCGCATGTCGTTGTCGACGGCGATACGACGATCGGTGATGAAACACATGTTTTTCCGTTCGTTTCCATCGGCCTCGCACCGCAGGACCTGAAATACGGCGGCGAGGCGACGGCGACAGAGATCGGAAAGCGAAATCAAATTCGTGAGTTTGTAACGATCCACCGCGGGACATCCGGCGGTGGCGGTCTGACGAAGATCGGCGATGACAACCTCTTTATGGCCCAGGCACACGTGGCGCATGATTGCCAGATCGGCAGCGATGTCATCATGGCGAATGCCGCGACGCTCGCCGGCCATGTCGAGATCGCCGATCGCGCGAATGTCGGCGCGTATTCCGGTGTCCATCAATTTTGCCGGATCGGGTATGAGGCGTTTGTCGGCGGCTATTCCGTTGTCGTCAAAGATGCGCCGCCGTTTGCGATCATTCAGGGAAACCACGCAAAGTGCTATGGGCTTAACCGCGTCGGCATGAAACGCCGCGGCTATCCAAAAGCGACGATCGAGAAACTTCACCGAGCATATCATCTGCTGTTATCGGCGAAGCTGAACACGACGCAGGCCCTCGAGAAGATCAGGGACGAGATCACGGACTGTGAAGAGGTTGATATGCTCGTCAAGTTTTACGAGACGACGACACGCGGCGTTGTGAAGTGATTAGACGACGGTATGCTCCGCCGAACTGGAACGCCGGCATCTTGCCGGCACCGGCGCGAAGCGGCGGAGAAAGTGAACAAATAGTCAGCTAGGAGCTTTTCGGGCTTTGCCCTCGTGCCGGCAGGATGCCGGCGTTCCATCGCTAACGACGAACCCGGATTGCGACGTTCCGCAGAATTGTTTTCGGAGAATGACAAACGAACCAGAAATCCTCGAAGTATTCGGTAAGCGCATTCAGCGCTGTTACGGATGCTTTATCGCGTATCACCTCAAGGACATGTATCTCGGCGAGGATGTGACGTTTTTCTGCGAACACTGCAAGGACGAGAATATGTTTCACTTCGACGATTTCGTGCGGCTGATGGACATTTCAAAACTGAAAGAAGTTGTCGAAGAACATCATCACTAAACTTTTCTTACCGGTCCGCAACTCCTAAACTTAGATCATGGCCGAATCCGGCGATGACAAGAAACAGACCTTTACCGGTTTGGCGGCGCATTTGGGCAGGCTGCCGGCGGATAAACGTCGCGCCGCTCTCGAAATGAGCGCCGCGCTCGCCGCGATATCCTTGCGCGTCAGCCGCGAGTTTGTCGAAGCGGTACCAGGCGCGGCGAAGATCCTTTCGGCTGACGACATGCGCAACTGGGCCGAGTTCGGGCGACGGCTTGCGATGGGAAGCGCCGGAACCGGCGTCTCGTTCTTTGCGGGCGACGGTATCGAGAAACTTGCCGGTGTTCCCGAATCGGCACGCGGCCTCGTCTTTCAGATTTGCACTCGCCAACTGGTCCTCTCTAGTTCGATCGCACTCGAAACGTTTGCCCTTATTCCGGACCTCGCGGAGCAAGTTAGCGACGATCAACTCCTGACAGAGATCCTGCAGCTCGCCGTCGAGATCGCAAACCGTTCGGCGAAACACAGTTCCGATTTTTTGCAGAAGACGCCGCAGGTTGCGAGTGCGCTCGAAGCCTTCGCTGAGCGTAAGCGCGAGGTCGCGACGCCGGTCGTGAAGCTTGCTTCGACCTTCGCCAGCCGTACGGGTGGAATGACCGCCGACCTTTGGACAAATCTACCCAATGC
>JBBKXD010000048.1:0-21030 GCA_037969295.1 Pyrinomonadaceae bacterium
ACGAAGATCGAGAGCAGCACCCCGGCGAAAACGATAAGCCCGGCGGTAAAACGAACCTGCCGCTCGATCGACCAAGGCGCTTTTTCATCACGATCGAACGGAAGACTCTCCTTTTTCCATGCCTCAAACCCACCGGTTACATTTACAACGTTTTCAAATCCGAGCGACTTAAGGTGCTTTGTCGCCTCAGCCGATCGACGCCCCGTGCGGCAAATCAGATGGATCTCGAGCAACCGGTCGAGCTCGTCCGATCTGGATGTGATCTGAGCCAGCGGAATCAATCGGGAACCTGCTATGCGGCCGCCGGCAAATTCCGGCCAATCGCGGACGTCGATCAACGTCACGCCGCCCTGGGCCATCTTGTCATTCAGTGCGGCAACGGTACATTCCTTCATAATTTTCACCTCGCGTATGCAGCTAAAATACAACGAACCATCCGCCCATACAAGCAAAAACGCCCTGCCGAAACTGATCCGGCAAGGCGTTTTGTATAAAAAGCTTGTCTAGCTTATACGTATTTTCCGACAACTTTTGAGATCGCATCTCGCGATACGGCACCGACAATGCGTTCCTGTTCCTGCCCGCCCTTAAAAAGGATCAGAGTCGGAATTCCGCGAATGCCGTAACGCTGCGGTACGTTCATGTTCTCATCGACATTCATCTTGAAGAAGCCGGCCTTTTCACCGTACTCTTCTGCCACAGCCTCGACCGACGGGGCGATCATGCGACAAGGTCCGCACCATTCCGCCCAAAAGTCCACCAATATCGGCTTATCCGATCCCAAAACATCTTTCTCAAAATTGCTATCAGTTATATCCTTTGCAAAATTCGCCATTATAGAAATCTCCTATGTATTGCACGTAAATTATAGCGAAGGGTTATTAAACCCGCAAAATCGCTAGTTTAAAACGCCCGGTCAGCTCAAAAATATTCCACGGGACCAAACTTCTAACTCGCAGCCTCGGAACGTACAAGTGTTGCCGTGAGATTAATAGGCGTCGCGGCAAGTGCCTTACTTATCGGGCAGCCTTTCTTGACGTTCTCGGCGATCGTTTGAAATTCGGCATCGTCGATATCGTCTATCGTCGCCTTCGCCTCGAGATCGATCCGGTTTATCTTGAATCCGCCTTCGTCCTTCGCTAAGAAGACCTTCGCCTCGGCTTTCACCGAGCGCGCCGGTTTACCTTCTTTTTCGAGGGTCGCGTTCAGTGCCATCGCGTAACATCCCGCCAGCGCGGCTCCGAGCAACTCTTCCGGATTCGTCCCCGGTTCATCACCCATTCGCGTCGCGAACGAGAAAGCTCCTTCAAATAATCCGCTTCCCAGTGCGAGTTTTCCCGAGCCCTCTGCCAGGGTTCCGTTCCATTCAGCTGTTGCTTTTCTTTCTGCCATAATTTTTTCCCCTTTAACTAACTAACGCGTAAATACCCTTAACTTAATTACGAAAATCGTAGACAAGCGAATCTGTCACGAATCGCGGATTGTTCGTGAGGTGCGGATAGTGCTTATCGAGCTCATCGAGAAACATCTGGTACGGCATGTCATCAAATGCTCCGTAATCGTGCAGATACTCCATAAACACGTTTCCTGTCCGATCATACTCCTGAAAGATCGCGTCGCTCTTGCCGTCAAAATCGATCGGATCGACACCCAGAAAGTCGCACAGCCTCTTATTAAATGCCGGCGTCGCCTTGACCCATTTCCGGTCGAGATACATTTCCGCGGCTCCATGAAAAACAAGGTAATCTTTCTCGAGCGCCTTTGCCAACCTTTCAGTAGCAATATGATTGCGCACGATATAAAAACTCAATCGCGAAGGAATTCCAACCACCCGTGCGGCAGCCGCGAGCAAGAGTGCCTTCTCGACACAGTAACCCCGCGTTTTTGTCAGCAGGACGCTCGCCTTCATTGAATCTCGCCTCAGATCCAGGACGTATGGGTCATACTGAAATCCATCGCGAACCGCGTAATAGAGCTGGACGGCACGCTCAACGTCGCTCGCCGCATCACGTGTATTTCGTTCCGCGTATTCGCGGACGCTCGCGTGATCGCTGTCGAGAAATTCAGTTGGCCTTAAAAAGTTTTCCATTAACTGACCGTTACCACAACTTTGCCAAAATGCGAGCCGCTCTGCATGTGCAGCATCGCCTCTCGCGCCTGGTCAAAATCGAAAACCTTATCGATCACCGGTTTCATCTTTGCGACCGTGATCGCCTTGGTCATATCTTCAAACGTTTGGCGCGAACCCACGAAGATTCCCTGCAGCCTAACCGCTTTCATAAAAACCGTGACGGGGTTGAAATCGCCGGGCCCCGTAAGCGCTCCGATCATCGCAACATGGCCCCCCAGCCGGACCGCGTTAAGAGATTTTCCGAGCGTGCCGGAACCGCCTACCTCGACCACATGATCGACTCCTTTCTTCTCAGTGAGCTCAAGAACCGCCTTGTCCCAATCTTCACGAGTTCGGTAATTGACGATTTCGTCCGCACCGAGCTCTTTTAACTTTTCGATCTTCTCTTCGCTGCCCGTTGTCGCAATTACCCGAGCTCCGAAAAGCTTGGCGAACTGAATCGCAAATACAGAAACACCCCCGGTCCCGAGTGTCAGGACCGTGTCGCCCGCCTTCAGTTTGCCGGAAACGGAAAGGGCGTTCCACGCAGTAACCGCCGCACATGGAAGCGTCGCCGCTTGTTCGTACGAAAGGTGTTCGGGAATCCGGACAAGGCCCTCTTCATCGAAAGCACCAAATTCTCGCAGCACGCCATCCCACTGCGAACCGGCTCCCAACGAGGTGCGCCGCTTCTCCTCACTCGTGTCTCCATCTATCCAACGTTGCGCGAAGATCGGCATCACCCGGTCACCCGCTTTCCACTTTGTCACGCTGTCGCCCACCGCTGCGACCTCACCAGCACCGTCCGACAATGGAACGGCGGGGAGCTTCATTCGCGGATTGTAGGTCCCGGAGGCAACCATAAGGTCACGGTAATTTAGCGATGCTGCTCGAAATCTAACGATCACCTCGTTCGCTTTCGGCACCGGCGACTCCCGCTCGATCAGCGAAAGGTTCTCAATGCCAAATTGTTGAATCTCGTATGCCTTCATATATAGAATCCCGCGAACATTGTGTCGCTCATGAAAAATAGACAGGTAGAATTTTCACGCCCGTCCACAAGTTCGCGGGAATGTGTTACCTATTTTTTCCTGGGTGTCTTGAGATCAAGTTTCATAACGACGTCATCTCTGATCAAGTCGTCGGCCTTGCCAGCATACACGATACCGAAATCCTTTCTATTGATCGAGAATTCGGCATCGACTGATACCTTGTCCGGCGTGATCGCGATCGTCGCCGGAAACGTAACAGATTTTTTCACACCGCGCAGATCGAGATCCCCGGTAACCGTGAAATTGTTCGCTCCCTTTTCTGCATCGGGAACGATCTTGGTCGAAGCAAAGAAAGCCTTCGGAAATTTCTCAGTCTCAAAGAAGTCGCCGGTCTGGAGATGTTTCGTCAAACCGTCTGCGTCTGTGAATACTGAAGCGGTTTCGATGTCGATTCGGACACTGCTCTCCTCGGGCTTGCCGTTTACAAGTTCGATCGCACCCGAAAACTGATTGAAACCGCCCTCATGTGATCCCGTCAGCTTGGAACCAGTGAAAAGGACTTTCGAATTCTCAGGATTCAGCGCGAGACTCTCACCCTTCGCGGGCACCTCGGCCACCGACGAAGAAATCGCCGCGGGTGTCGACGCGTTACCGGTCAATGCCATTGCCTTGTTCGCTGCCGGATCCTCACACGCGACAAGAAGTCCCGAAAACAACAAAATCGCCAAGCTAAACTTTTTCATAAACATTTTCCTCGAAAGATCTATTTCATATCAGTACTTCTACTGCATTACGCGGTGAAGCATCAACCCGACGCGCAAGAGCCACGGATAAAATTTCATCAGTCCGGACGTCCAGCTAAGGAGGAAACCCGGCGGCTCGATAATCGAGCCCGTGACACAGTTCATAAATTCTCTCGACATAAAAACCTTCGCTTCGCTCAATAACTTCCCGCACTCGATAAAACCGGTTCTAGATTCGTTCGATCAATTGGCTCTTAGGCTTTCGAACCTTAGGCAGTGGAGCCAACCAATCATTCTTTGCATCACGGTAACCAACGGCCGCCAGAGCCACCGAAGAATAGTCGGTCAGCCCTAAGATCTGATCCACCTTCCGCGGATCAAACCCTTCCATCGGCGTTGCGTCGAGGTCGAGCAGCGCCGCCGTTTCGAGTAAGAATCCGAGAGCGATATAGGCCTGACGTGAATTCCAGGTTTCAACATATCCGCCCTCAATAGCCTTCTTCGCCGTACCTTTCACCGAACTCTCAAGTCCGGCCAGCGATTCCCGACTTTGGTCGCGAACTTCCGCGATCCGTCCGACAAATTGATCAACGTCTTCGTCCGTCAGTGTCCGCTTGTAAGCAAAAACAAGTAGGTGAGATGCGTCAGTGATGGCGGACTGGCCGTATGCCGCGGGCTTCAGCTCTTCGCGCACGGCCGGATCCGTAATAACAAAGATCTTGTAAGGCTGGATCCCGAAACTCGACGGAGTAAGCAGCATCGCATCCTCTAAGACTCGAAAATCTATTTCAGAAACCTTTTTCGTCGGATCATACGCCTTGACGGCGTAACGCCAATTCAACCTGTCTAAAATCGCCTCGCCTCGCGAAAGCTTCAATACTGTTGCCTGTGTTCCCATTATTCGTCCTTTGTTTGTAACCCCTTCTGATACAAATACTGTTAAAAAAATTTATGCCTTCCCCTGCTCGACCATCTCAAAAACGTTTTGCAGAGTATAGCGGGTCAATTTTTCCGCTATCCCTTTGTCGATCTCACGCTGAATGCATCCGAGCACGGCTTCGATGTTCTTACCTATCGGACAGTCCTTGCTCGGTGACTTCGCGTGGAGCGCAAAAACCTCTCCGCAATTGACCGCCTTATAGATCTCGGAGAGATTAATCTCGTTCGGGCACCTTGCCAACCTGGTTCCCCCGTTCGCTCCCGTCTGGGAGACAACCAGGTTTGCGTGATTCAACTGGCCCAAAAGCCTTCGCACAACAACAGCATTCGTATTCACGCTGGCCGCAAGATAGTCGGATTTGAGATTCTCGTCCTTTGATCGAGCGAGCATCGCGAGCACGTGTACCGCCATTGAAAATTGACTGTTAGCCGCCATAACTGTAACAAGACTAGTTACAAATAGAGTATTTGTCAACTCCTCTCGTCAAGCAATGCGTTTCGGGCTATCGTCAACGTCCCCGACCGGCGCACTGTTCGTATCCGGCGGCTCCTCGACAGGTGCTCCTGGATTGGCGTCCGGCGGAACGGGTATTACATCGGTGTCGCTGTTGCGTTCGACGTCCTGCGAGTCATTCTTTCGGTTGTTCGTGGGGTCGGAGCTCTCGGAAGGTTCTACGTCGGGAGTAAAGGAATTGACGTCCGGGTTCTGTGTTCGCTGCGAGTTGGTCATGCTGTGGCCTCCTTTCTATTGACCATTCTGCTGCCGCAAGACCCGTGCCTTAATAAATCGTAACAATTTAGAACATTATTTCCTGATCACGGCGAGCTCGTCGAGCGACTCGTCGGAAATGATCTGAAATTCACTTATCGGGCACCCAGCATCCAGACTACTCGCTGTAAGGGTGTCGCAAATGACAATCGAAGCCCGCTCAATAGCACTCTTCCAGCCGTCGTTCTCTGTAGAACGGACGATCAGGCTTCCCGGATCGATCTTCGCCGCAAGAAGTATTATTCGAGCAAAGGTGAGAAACCCGTCCCACCCTGAAACGACGGCGACGATCGCATTGGGAGCTGGCCGATCCTGACCGGACATCGCAGCTGACACGGAACGGCCTTTCAGATAGACGCAGCGTTGCCCGCCATTCAAATGCGGCTCGATCTTTGGCTTCTCGTCGAGCATCGCAGCCAGTGTCGCTCCGGCCGGAACGCGGCCGCCGATGTATTCTTCGAGGCTGACTCCCTTCGCCTTCGGATAGCGCCGGGAAAGCTCGTGAAGAAGTATCTGCCGAAGGGCCGTGTCCGACTCAACGACGATTATCTCGTCTGAAGTTGACGACGGGCGAGGGGTGGTCATCATCCCGATGACTTCGCTTTCACTGAAGCCCAGCGACTTTGCAGATTCGAAAAAGTCTTCGATCATGTGTTCCAGCTTTCTGGTCCCTTCAATGCGCTCGCTCGCCGACTCGGCAACATAGAAACCGCTTCCCTTCCTAAACTCGAGAAGCTTTTGATCGACGAGTTTTTGGTATGCCGAGCCGACGGTGTTCGCATGAAGATCACACCGCCGTGCGATCTCGCGCGTGCTCGGAAGCTTTTCGCCGACGGAAAGATCACCGGCGGCAATGGCGAGCGTGACTTGGGCGATCAGCTGCTCCCGCACCGCCACTTCGGAGTTTTTCGAAATCCAGATCTTCACTGCAGAAATAATAGATAAGCATCCTCCGCTTATCAAACCGCAAACTCTTGACGGAATACCCTTTCAGCGGTCCATCCTGCCCAAGTAACGTCGTCACTCACGCCGTTATTCGTCGAGACGGCAAACGGTCTACGCACGGTGACTTTCAAATATAGATAGGCTCCATGATGAAAAAAGGGCGCAAAAAAGCCGGAGTCGATAGCTCCGGCTTTTTCAATTCAACGCATCGGGAACCTACTTCATACCCGACTGCGGAAGCCTTATTTCGCGACCGGCTCCAAGAACCGAGTTCGGCAAGAGACCGTTATATTTTGCTACTTCGACGGGATCGAGGTTGTGACGTGTCGCAAGCTTTGCAACGGTGTCCCCCGCCTGGGCCTTAACGATCTGCGCCGCTTTCGCAGACGCACTTCCCTGACTGGTCGGACGCGAATAAGCGATCGTACTGACCCTGTTTCCGCTCACCGGCACAAACACCTTGCCTTTAGGTTCCTTCATCCCGGGATTGGCCGCTATGAGATCGTCGACGCTGACACCAGTCCGGTTTGAAACCGTCTGCCAGGTCTCGCCAATGACCGAATTCGCAAGATTAGTGTTATTGATCTTTGACGCCGGCATCCGCTTGAAAACGGCGACTACGTCATTCGCCTTGCCGGCCGGTACATTGATTATGTAAGGCTCGGGCGGTGTTGTATTGCTGCGAAGGTGCGGATTGAGATATCGGAGATATTGAACACTCGTGTCCGACGCTTGAGCAAGTATAGTCAGGTTCGTCGATGCGGGTACGCGAATACGATCGTATCGCAGCGGCGGAGCGGGACGAACGTGACCAAAGCCGTATTGGGTCGGATTGTTGGCAATCAGAATCGTGGCCAGAATATTCGGAACGTAGTTCCGGGTTTCCTGCGGCAGGTACGGATAAGCCGCCCAGAAATTGGCGACTCCCGCTCGGCGGATCGCACGGTCGACATTACCTTCGCCGCAGTTATAAGCCGCCATTCCGAGTTCCCAGTTTCCGTAACGATTAAACAAGAATTTCAGATAACGTGCCGAGGCTCGTGTTGCTTCGTCAAAACTGTTCCGTTCATCGATATGAGCCGTACGTCGAAGCCCAAAGCGCATACCAGTTCCGGGAATAAACTGCCAGAGGCCGGACGCGGCCGCCCACGACATTGCCGTGGGTTTCCAACTGCTTTCAACCTGGCCGAGCCATGCCACATTCTCCGGAATTCCTTCTTCACGGAAAATGCGGCGGGCCATAGTCATGAACATCCCCGAGCGGTATAGCCCGACTTCCATCGTTCCGCGTCCGCGGCCGCGATAGTAGTTGATGTACTGCTGGATCATCGGATGGACCTGGAAAGAGAAACCGAGCGACTTGTTCGCGACAGCGTATTGAATGTACTGATACTGTGCTTGCGCTATCGGGTTGTTCTCGACATCCTGCTCGTCGGTTGTAAGCTCGAGCCTCGAAAGCTCGTCGAGAGGCGACGGTTCGAATTCCTGAGAGTTAAATCCCACTGTCGAGTCGATCGCCTGGCGGGCGGACTTTCCTCCAGCTGTAGCCAGGATTGCCGAATCGTTAACGTTCTTCTGCGTCGGCTTCACTGTTGCGACGACGGCATCAGCAAGCTTGAAATCCTCGTCGTTCCAGCGCCATCCGCACGATGCCGAGAGAGTTCGCAGCTGGGGCGGTTTAGATTCAGACGGAAATTCCATCAGGTAAATCGTCTCAATCAACTGGGAATAACAAGACTGTAGCTTTTGGTCCTTCTGAATATTGAGCGTGGAATAAAGGAAAACTTCGACCGATTTATCGAACTTCGCACCGGACTCGGAACGCTGATTTGATTTCAGCGCCGTCAAACCGTCCCGGAAATGCCGGCCAGAATCTTCGAGAACTTTATTTACCTGGGCCTGAGCCTTTTCGATCTCGGGCGTCTGGCCGAAGGCGAATAAAGCGAGCCCTAAAATTATGAGTGCGGATGTATTGAAACCCTTGTATATGGCAGTTTTCATTAAAATTCGTCTATTCTCTTTATGTATCAACTTCAGGGTTAGGGCGAATAAAAAACGACCTAATAGCCGTAGCATAACAATTTCTCTAACGCCGATAATCGAAAAAAGTTCCTCTTGATGGCGGTTCCGTAGGACAGGAAACCGTTTCAAAAGTACCATATGAAGCAATGGCGGTCAACGTTTTGCGGCTTTTGCTGCCAGTTTCGACTTTAGCAGAGCCTCGTCGAAAACCTGACGCACATGCTCAACAAAGACAAACTTCAAATCGTCCCGTACTTCCTGAGGCAAATCCTCCAGATCGCGGCGGTTTGGCTCCGGAAGAATCACTGTTTTTATCTTGGCACGCCTTGCCGCAAGCAACTTTTCTTTGACTCCTCCGACCGGCAGGACGTTGCCCCTTAAGGTGATCTCGCCGGTCATCGCCACATCTTTGCGAACCGGTCGTTGGGCGAGGACCGAAACCAAAGCAGTTGCCATTGTGATCCCGGCTGAGGGTCCGTCCTTCGGGATCGCTCCCTCGGGCAAGTGAATGTGAATATCGAAGTTCTCGAGCACGGTTTCATCGATGCCGAGTTCTTTCGAACGCGCCTTCGCATAGGAAAACGCCGCTTGTGCCGACTCGATCATCACATCGCCAAGTTGCCCGGTCAGCATCAACTTGCCCTTACCCTTGGTCTTGAGAGCCTCGATGAAAAGGATGTCGCCGCCCACCGCGGTCCACGCGAGGCCTGTAACGGTTCCGATGACATCTTTCTTGAGGGCACTTTCATTAAAGATCTTTGGCTGACGCAGAAAATCCTTCAGGTTTTCGACTGTGACCCGTACAGGTTTGAACTCGCCTTCAGTCTCGGCCTTCCGTCTCGCAACTTTGCGACACACCTTGCCGATCTCACGCTCGAGCTGTCGCAAGCCCGCTTCCCGAGTGTATTCGCTGACGATCTTTCCGAGAGCACGGCGGTCGAACCGAACATCTTCTTTCTCGAGGCCATTCTCCTCGATCTGCTTGGGAACAAGATGTCGCCGGGCAATCTCCAGTTTCTCTTCCTCGGTATACCCCGACAGCGAGATGATCTCCATACGGTCGCGAAGAGCCGGCTGAATGGTATCCAATACGTTCGCCGTCGTCATGAACATCACATTCGAGAGATCGAATGTCACCCCGAGATAGTTGTCGCGAAAGCTGGAGTTTTGTTCGGGATCCAGCACTTCAAGCAGTGCACTAGATGGATCCCCTCGAAAATCAGCGCCGACCTTATCGATCTCATCCAACATGATCAGCGGATTGTTCGTGGCCGCCTGTTGTATCGCCTGGATGATACGTCCGGGCATCGCCCCGACGTATGTCCGTCGATGGCCCCGAATTTCCGCCTCGTCGTGCAATCCGCCGAGTGAGAGTCGAACGAATTTCCTGTTCAACGCTCGCGCAACCGAGCGGCCGAGCGATGTCTTACCGACGCCGGGAGGTCCGACCAGACACAGGATCGAGCCTTTCGGCTTTTCCATCAGCGTTCGGACTGCAAGGGCTTCGATAATTCTCTCTTTGACGCGGTCAAGTCCGTAGTGGTCATCGTTCAGGATCCGCTCGGCCTTCTTGAGATTCAAATTGTCTTTCGACTGTTTCGACCATGGAAGGTCGGTCATGATATCAAGCCAGTTCCGAAGCGTCGCCGTCTCGGCCGTGTCCGGATGCATGCGTTCAAGCTTTTTCAGCTGACGCAGTGCTTCCTCCTCAGCGTTCTCCGGCATTTTGATCTTTAAGATCTTATTTCGATAAGACTCGACTTCTTCGAAAAGCTCATTGCCCTCGCCTAACTCACCCTGGATCGCTTTTAGCTGCTGACGCAGGAAATACTCGCGCTGCGACCGATCGATATCGGCGCGAGCCTGCGTGTTGATTTCCTGCTGGACAGTAAGGACGTCGATCTCTTTGCTTAGGAGATCGTTCACACGTCTAAGGCGTTGGACCGGCTCGAAAATATTCAGTACGCTCTGCGCATCCTCGACTTTTAGCTCAAGATTCGAAGCAGAAAGGTCGGCCAACCGGCCGGCGTCGTCGAGATTTGCGATGATCGCCAGAACTTCAGGCGAGATGTTCTTTCCCAGCGAAGCCGCACGCTCCATCGAGCCGCGTACATTACGGACGAGGGCCTCGACTTCAAGTGAGTTTTCGGGCGCGAGGGGCTCGGAGACGGGAGTAATATGTACCTTGACGTAATCGCCCTGGGCACTGACGGAATCGACGCGCGTTCGCGACAAGCCCTGAATAAGGATCCGAATTCTTCCGTCTGGCAGCTTCAGCATTCGCATGATTATCGCTACCGTTCCTACCTCGTAAAGATCTTCCTGTTCCGGGTCTTCTTTGTTGACGTCCTTCTGCGAAACCAACACGATCATCCGGTTTTCCTTCAGCGCTTCTTCGACAGCCTTGATGGATTTGTCGCGTGAGACAAAAAGCGGAACGATCATGAACGGATAGATGACGATGTCGCGCAGTGGCAGAGCCGGTAGTTCCGGCGGAATTTGTATCATCGGCTCGATCGCTTCGGACTCAGCTAGCGCGACCGGGAACTCTTCGATATCGACCATAACAAATTATGTTATGCGCAATGGGCGGAGTGAGCAAGGATGTAGGTGAGACCGGAGTCAGCCTGAGGTGGAAGAAAGTAGTCGCAATATAAACTTGCGGTGGTCGTCAGTCAGATCGGTGAATTCGACCCCAAAGCCATTGGTTTCGAGGATATAGGCGACGGTGCCTGTGAATTGCATTGACTCGCCATTCCTAGCGGAGATACGCAGATTGAGCGGCTCGCCGACCGGAACTTTCGCGATCGTATCTATGTAGCAACCGCCCGCGCTGATATCGCTGATCCGCGCGGAACGTTCTCCCGAAGCAAACTCAAGTTCGACTTCTTGAAGGTAGGCGTAACGATCTTCTTTCCTCGGCATAGCTTTATTCGTATACAAGTGGCGGGGGCCAGATAGATTAAGTATAACTGCTATCGGTGGGACAAGTGTAGTGCTTTTCTTGTGGGATGAAGAGTCCGATTACTCAGCGCGGGATACTCTTTTTTGTTTTCTTATGCTTCTTTACCGGAGTCCGGGCCCGCACCAGATCCTTGAGCTCAGTCATGAATGCCGAAACGTCTTCGAACTCGAGATAAACCGAAGCGAACCGGACGTACGCGATTTTATCGAGGGCCTTCAGACGGCGCATTATTATTTTTCCGATCTCGCTGGTCGGTATTTCGCGATCGCTCGAATCCTGCAATTCTTTTTCGATCTCGTCGACGATGGTTTCAAGTTGCGTCACGGAGATCGGTCGTTTTTCGCAGGCCCTCAGCAGGCCCGCGAGAACTTTGTTGCGATCAAAACTTTCCCGCTTGCCGTCCTTCTTAACGACCATGTAAGGAATCTGGTCGATACGCTCGTACGAAGTAAAACGACGGCCGCACTCGAGGCATTCCCGCCGTCGCCTGATCGAGTCGCCATCCTTAGCCTCGCGAGAATCAACTACCTTGTCTTCGATATGTCCGCAGAATGGGCAGCGCATAAGCAGTGGTCAGTGGTCGGTTTTCAGTTGCTATTCGTCGGTTTTCAATTGTCGTTTGTGGATATCTTAAAACTGACCACTGATCACTGGCCACCTCTGTTCGGAGAATCAGATTCGATCTCTTCGACCGCGTGTTCGCTCGAGAGCAGGCTGCGAAACCGCTCAATACTTATATCGCCGTGCAGAAAATAATACAAACCGAAAAATAACGCAGGAGCGAAGTAAACCAGATGCATTGCGATCGAAACCGCCGCAGCATCCTCGCGACGCATGTCCGGGCGGAGAAAGATCAAGCTCGCCGCGGTCGCGGTATGAAATGCACCGGCGGCTCCGCCTGGTGTTGGGATCACTGAGCTGACTGCGGCGATTCCCATTATTAGTATCGAATCGCTGAACGTGAACGGAAGGTCGAACGCCTGGAGCACGAGCCAGGTGGGCACTGAGATCGCCAGCCATAACATTAACGACCAGAACGAAACGAGCAACATTTCGCGCCAGTCCTTGAGTATCTCGAGTGCACCCGACAGTTTTTCCAGAATGCTGAGGAGAATTCGTCGAATGCGTTTCGGAATGAAATCCTTGTCAGTAACTCGACCCACCCATGCGATCACCCTGGGAGAAATTCGCAGATATACGACCAGGGTGAGAAACCCAAGTACGACTGCTCCGAGCAGGGCGTAGCCGACCGTCGCAACGTACTGAAATTCAGTTTCGCGTCCGGCCGGCGGCGTGATCCAAACGAGATTTACGGCGAACAAGCAGGCGAGCGCGGCGAGGTCGAATATTCGTTCAAGGCCGAGCGTTACTAGCGCCGCCGACGGCCGCACACGAGGATCGCGCATCGGGAGCCACATCGGTCGAACGATCTCACCAGCGCGACCGATCAGGAAGATCGCCGCAAATCCCACGGTTGTCGTAGCAAAAAGTTCCTTTAGGCTTGATTGGGTAATGGGCTCAAGAAGAACTCGCCATCGAATCGCGCGAAGCAGATACCCGAACGATATTATCGCGGCGGCAAATCCCAGAAACCACGGGTCCGCCTTCCGCAGACTCTGGCTGACCTCCTGCCAATTCAGATTGCGCCCAAAAAACCAGACGATAAGCGCAGCGAATAAGAAAAGAAGGATGAACTTAACGTACTTTCGCAAATCGATATACTTCCGCAGTTTAAGATAAAAAGAAAACATACCGCATCAATGACGGAAACGCGAGTGAGACGAGTCCGCGAGGGCGATATGGAGCAATCCAGCTGATCCTTTACATTGTCGGAACTTTCGCGGATTTGGTATCGTAAGCTTGCATTGACAAGGTGGGCTGTTACAGCATTTCTCGCGGAGATACGGGCATTTGGAAGCTTTAAAGGCTGCAGTAGAAACGAACGGTGCGGAACTCGTGCGAAGGGCGCGGGCGGGCGACGGCTTGGCGTGGGAAGAGATCGTGCAGGCGTTCTCGCGACGGATATTTAATCTCGCATACCGATTTACATCCAATCCAGACGCGGCCGAAGACCTGACGCAGGAGGTCTTCATCCGAATCTACCGAACGCTCAACCAATATGACTCCAAGCAGGGAGATTTGGCGAACTGGCTTATGCGGCTCGCGAGAAACCTGATAATTGATGATTACCGGCATCGACAGCGCAACCCGCAGAATACGATGGCGGACACGGTCGATGACCACCAGTACCACCTTCGGGCTGTCGGAACTTCGGCCCAAAAGCAGATGGAGCGTCGCGAGCTAGCTTCTCAGGTACAAGAAGGGATCGATAAGCTGCCCGCGGATTTGAAAACGTGCATCATCCTTCGCGATATCGAAGAAATGACATATCAGGAAATTGTGGACGTCCTGCAGATTCCCGAGGGGACCGTCAAATCGCGGATCAATCGGGGGCGGATCGAGTTGGCGAAGATATTGAGGCGAATGCGAGTTGTAACGGTGTAAGAGTTGCCTGAAGGCAAATGACGGTGCCCAATCGCGTCGTCCGAACAAGGGGTTAGAGGTTATGACGTCTGAGACGCAAAATTTAATAAACTGCTCGCAGTTCGAAGAATCCTTGACGGATTATTTGGATAGAACTCTCGACGGTGGGACGCACACGACCGTAGCTGCTCACGCGCTTTCATGCCCGCTCTGTCATTCTTTGCTAAATGAGGTCAAGGGCGCTCTCGCTGTCTGCCGCGATCTCGCCGAGCCGAGACTCCCTGTCACACGACTCGAAGCTCGAATTCTCGCGAGCACAATGCCGGAGTCGGCGCTGCACTGCGAAGAATTTGAAAATTACCTGACTGATTATCTCGACGGATTTCTCCCTGCTCAGGTCTTCCATCGATGGGAGCGCCACGCTGTACTATGCGATGAGTGCACCGATCTGCCGGGTGCCGTCGTTCGTTCACTCGCCGCGATCGTCTCGTACAAACTTGATGAATTGCCGCTACCGGCCCGGCTCCATCAACGAATTTTGCAGAGTACGATCGGGACGGAAAGGGCCGCGGCAGCAAAGGCCTCGACGTCAGATCGTTTCAAGGAATGGCTGCGGGGATTTAATTTCCCTATCTCGGTTCCCCAGCTTGCGCCGGTCGCGATGATGCTGATGTTCGCGTTTCTTGTTTTCAGCCAAACTGTTTCGGCAGACGGATCGCTGACTGATGTGTATGCCAAGAGCTTTCAACTAGCGGAACAAACCTACGAGCAGGGTGCGGCAGCCTGGAACGGCAAGCAGCCTGATTCGCCGCAGGAACCGACCTCCGGACCGGCGGACGTCGAGGATGATAAGTAATGAATTGTGCCTATCACAGCCAGAACGTCGCGACCGTCCAGTGCAATGGATGCGGCAAGCCGCTCTGCCCGACCTGCGACCATCGCATTAAGGGATTTCCCTATTGTCAGGACTGTATCGTGATGGGTGTCGACCTGCTTCGACAGCAAAGCCAATCGAATTATGTTCCGTACGTCAAAAAGCGCACGTCCCCGTTCGTGGCGGCGCTATTGTCTTTTGTATGCCCGGGGCTTGGAGCCGCCTACAACGGCCAGACCGTAAAGGCTCTGGTGCACTTCGCGGTTTTTGTCGGCCTTTTTCAGATGGCGATCCTGACCGGCGGAACGCTGCTTTTCGTATTCGGATTTCTCGGTATGTGGCTATTCGCCGCGCTGGATGCCTGGCGAACTGCTCAAGCGATCCGCTCGGGTCTTACGCCCGACGTCGCCGAAGATATTTTAGTGAGACGTTTTTCCGGCAACCCGAAGCTGTGGGGGATCGTTCTAACCGTACTCGGCGCTGCATTCCTGCTGCAGAACGTATTTAACTTACGCGGTCTCATGCGCGGTTTTCTGCCGCTGATGCTCATCGGTCTCGGGATCTACATCGTGCGTGGATATATCTTCAAGCCGAAAACCGACGAGCAGAAATGGCAGGATTTTGATAATTCAAAGTCGTCACCGACATTTGCGAGTGCATTGAATGAGCCCCGATATAGAACCGGTGAATTCGAGAATCGAGGCGAATCGCGGTATGGCGGCTGGCAGGGGCGATAGATCATTAATCGGCAGTTGAGGAGCTTTTATCATGATGTTTTTAAGGGCAGCTGGAATTGGAGGTAGTATCCTCGCGATCCTTGCATTAGTTATTTTCTTGCTCAAAACGCTTATCTCGTTGATCGCATTTTTGACCGGAGCGTTGAAAATACTGGTCGTTCTGGTATTTGTCGCCGTTATCGTCGGCATTGGATTTATGGTTCTTAAGGGCTGGAACGAGACTCGGCGAAATCGCGATTAGCCTGAACCAGGACCGGTAGGGTATAATTGGCCATCGGTTGGCGAGCCGGACAAGGTTCGCCCTTCCGGTGGCTTTCAGCTTATATTCGTAAGCTTCAGCAATAAACGTCGGCCAGGACGGATCGGCCATTTCCCAAGGGTTAGTTTTTCTTATTAAACATTTTAAACATTTTCAGGTTTCGCGTTAGTCGCTCGCGGCTATCTCTGCGTGATTCCATGTGATTGCAACGTTGGATTTGCGATCAAGCAAAATCATTGAAAGGAGCTTAAAAGCATAATGCAGAGTTCGAGTAAGTTTTTTACTTTTCTTTTTTCGCATTCTTCAAAATCAAAAATATATATTCGCCGGCTGGAGGTTTCAAAAAAGCCTCTCCAGAATGGTTTCCTGAGTCTCGCACTGATAATTGGTATTACAGCGTTTGGAGCAGGTATCGTTGGAGTTTTCAATTTTGATCTTTCAGAGGCTTCCGCAATCGCATCAACTGTTGAAACGCAAACATTAAATCAGCTTTCATTAAATCCGAATCAAATTAAAACTATTGACTATTCACGCCCTGACGCTTCGGACATCTACACACTCAACAGCGGTGGTCCGTTGAGCATTGCTGACATGGATCCGGAGGACGCCGAGATCGAGAAACAGCTTCGGGCAATTCAGGCAACAAGTAATCAGGCATATATTCCGTCAATGTGGGCCCACATGGGCAAAATCAATAACGAGTTCGGCTTTCGCCGCAGTCCGTTTGGCG
This sequence comes from Pyrinomonadaceae bacterium, assembly GCA_037969295.1. GTDB lineage: Bacteria > Acidobacteriota > Blastocatellia > Pyrinomonadales > Pyrinomonadaceae > OLB17. The sequence continues at coordinate 16,570 of JBBKXD010000048.1, forward strand.
GACGCACCTACGAGTTTCATGGCGGTATGGATATCGACGGCGAGCGCGGCGACATGGTTGTCGCACCTGCGAATGGCGTCATAACCGAAGCCGGCTGGAAAGGCGGCTATGGAAATATGGTCGAGGTCGATCACGGAAACGGATTGAAGACCCGCTACGGCCATCTTTCGAAGATCGACGTGGAAGTTGGCGACGCGATCACTCGCGGACAAGTCATGGCATTCGTCGGTTCGACCGGCCGCTCGACCGGGCCCCACCTTCACTACGAGCTGCGGCTGAACGACCGTCCGATCAATCCACGTAGATTTCTTCCGCCGGAAATAACGGAATTGAAAAGAGTGGGCTAATCGTTTCCTAACAACCATTCAGCGGAAAAGCGAGTCGAAATGTTGGCTCGCTTTTTCTTGTTGATAGCGTGTCCACAGCAAATTGGTTATACTGCGTCTTTGCCGAAATTCAATAGATATCTAAGGAACCTAACTGGTATATGAATCAGAAGAAAAGTCCCCTCCTCTCAATTGTCCTGGCGTTCGCGGTGACGCTGTCGTCTTTCTCGTTCGCCTTCGCCTGGATGGACGAGGGAATGTATACGCCGGATCGGATCGCGTCGCTCGGATCGATGTTGAAAAAGCGCGGGCTCAAGATCCGCCCCGAAGAGATATACAACCCGAACGGAGGCGGCTTGAGTGAAGCCGTGATTCAACTGAGTGTCGGCTGCACGGCGGAGTTCGTTTCGCCCGAAGGCCTCATATTGACGAATCATCACTGCGGATTCGATGCCGTCTCATCGGCTTCAACGCCTGAGAAAGATCTCATCGAGCAGGGCTTCAAAGCGGACAATCGTGCCGGCGAAATTTCGGCAAAGAATTACACACTCAGCATCACACAGCGCGTTGAAGACGTAACTGAAAAGATCAGAAATGGTACTTCCGGACTTAGCGGCGATGCACTCGTGGCGGCTATCAAGAAAAATATCGACGATTTGAAGGCCGCCGAAGAGGCGAAAGCTCCGGCCGGCTCAACTATCCGGATTCAGACACTGAATAACGGCTACTTTCATTACCTGTACCAGACCCAGCAGATCAAGGACATTCGCGTCGTCTATGCTCCGCCCCGCAACATCGGCGTGTTCGGCGGCGATCCGGACAATTTTGAATGGACACGTCATACCGGAGATTTCACTTTTCTTCGGGCGTATACGGCTCCCGACGGATCGGCAGCGACGTATTCGCCGAACAACGTGCCGATGAAGGTCAAGAAGTATCTGACAATGAATATTGGCGGCCTTAAGGATGACGATTTCGTTTTCGTGCTTGGATATCCCGGAAGCACGACTCGATATCGCGAAGCGTCGTCCATCGAATTCGCACGCGATGCAAATTATCCGTTCCTTTGGAAGTGGCTGGACGCACGCACCGATGCGATGCGGCTTATCGGCGAATCTGATGAGAAAAAGCGGCTTGAGCTTCAATCAGACATTGCGAGCCTCGACAACGCTCGAAAACTTTACTACGGCCGTTCCATCCAGCTTCGGCGAGCCGAGGTTGTGCAGAAAAGACAGGCGGAAGAAGCACAGTTCGCGAAATGGATCGCGGCTGACCCGGCCCGTCAGCAGAAGTACGGTACGGTTCTCTCTGAGCTCGCGGCGCTCAGTGCCGAGTCGAATAGATATGCGAAACGCGATGTGGTCGTCCGGCGAATACCCGATCCGCAAATGACGATCTTCGGCCAGGTCTCTGCGGCCCTGAACCAGACCACGGCGCTTCCCGATAGTGAGAGGCCCGCAAAGCTCGCTGAAATTCAAAAGGCGCTCGAGGGACGTGAACCAGTTTACGAATATGAAATGCTGAAGTTTTTCCTGAGGGCGTTGGCGGATTTGCCGGAAGGTCAAAAGTTCGAATGGGCTGAGCAATATTTCAAAGACAAGGGCAATCGCCGAATAGCCGAGGAGGCGTTTGCGAAAAGTATCGCCGACGGCCCGTACTGGAATGCCCAAACGCTCGCGGCTCTTTACGGTCCGCAGACAATGGAATACCGACCGGAACGTGACGATGTTAAGGGGTTCGTCGCCGCTCTCTCCCAGGCAAAATCAGCCGCTGCGGCTCGGGCCACGGCCTTCGCTTCGAAGATCGATCGTCTACGTCTCTTATATCAGCAAGGGATGGCCGAGATGAAAGGAATTACGCCATATCCCGACGCCAACCTTACCCTACGGTTTTCATACGGCAACGTTAAGGGCTACAGTCCTCGCGAAGCCGAGTACCGAACGCCGTTCACGACGCTCAAGGGCATGCTTGAAAAAGATACGGGCATCAATCCGTTCGACGTCCCGCAGAAGATTAAGGATCTGAACGCGGCGAAAGATTTCGGACGTTATGCGAGCGGCGATACAGTGGTCGTAAACTTCCTTTCGACGACTGACATCATTGGTGGTAATTCCGGTTCGCCGATACTGAATGGAAATGGTGAGCAGGTCGGGATCTGTTTTGACGGAAACTTCGAAGGCGTGGGTAACGACTTCTATTACAACTTGAACAACGACCGCACGATCTCGGTTGATATCCGTTACGTTCTCTGGGTCACTGAGAAATTTGCAGGGGCTAAATGGATCGTCGATGAGATGAAGCTTGTCGGCGGCGGGAAGGCGAAGGCTGCGTCTCACTAGAGAGTGAGAAGGTGAGAAAATGAGAAAGGGAGACGGAGCTATCGTCTCCCTTTTCTCTTTTGACCGGTAGGCATACTCCAGCACTTCGGTTTGTTCGCGATCGATAGTAGGATCGCAACAATTTTGTCGCAGGCCTTGAAAAGCTCCCGCCACAGGGATCGATGTACATACATTATTTCAATAAACCAGCTTCATCGAATTCATATACTTCAATATCACCCTCTGCCGGCGGACCACGCGTTTTCTATTTTTCTGCGGATTAAATACGTTGAGTGGCGATGGGATCATCGCGGATAGGAACGCGGCTTCTTCGCGCGTGAGGTTCGAAGCCGATTTATTGAAGTAGTTTCGTGACGCGGCTTCAGCCCCGTACACACCGTCTCCCCATTCGATAACGTTGAGATAGAGTTCGAGGATGCGTTTCTTCGGCAGGTTTCGTTCAAGGAAATACGTGTAGACGGCTTCGCGACCTTTGCGTAAAAAGTTGCGGTCCTCGGATAGGTAAAGATTCTTCGCGAGCTGCTGCGTGACTGTCGAAGCACCGCGCGTAAAGCTTGGCAGCGGCGGGATCCAGTCGTCCTGGCTGGGCGTACAGTCTTTCTTTTCCTGTCTTGTCTTGGCGTCGGCTTCGCATTCTTCCCTTGCTTCCTTAACGCCTTCTTTTACAGCTTCGTCCCAGGCTTTCTGGATAGCTTCCCAGTCGAAGCCGTTGTGCTGAAAGAATCGCGAATCCTCCCCCGCAAGTACCGCCCGCTGCAGGTGCGGCGAGATCTGCTCGATAGGCGTCCAGATCATGAACTTGCGCGGCTCGCGGCCTTCAGTCCGTGCCTCCGACAAGCGGTATTCGATCATCGACGTCGTTGTCGGATTCTCCGTCCGCAGACTGCCGATCGCCGGAAAAGTGACGAGCTCATAGATCAGCCACACGCCGACGGCGCCGAGAAGTGTGAGAAAAAGTATTTTTGTCCAGTACCACATTTTGTCTTCGTGTATGGGTGGTAAGCCGTCAGCAGGTTCCGGGGTCGAACATTAGGAATTTACCATATTACCCTCGTTAATCCGCATGAAGGATCCTAACAAGATCTTCACCGACAGATATGAGGTAAGTTTTACGCGTGTGAAAGACAGAGAGCGATTTTATGAAATCAATACAAGCATTTCTATTTGTCGTGTACGTTTGTTTGATGCTGATCGTCCTCGGCGGGACGATATTTTCGGTCCTTGTCGAATATCCGAACTGGTTCGCAAATGTACCATCATCGCTGGAAGCGACGCGTAGTTTCTATAAGGTGTTCCATCCCGGACACTTTTTCCAGACGACGGCACCCCTAGCTTTTGTTACGGGTATCGCATTCGTGATAACCGGCTGGCGAATCTCTTCAGCTCGTAACTTCGTCTTGATGAGCCTTGCGGCTCTCGTCGCCGCGGAGATGCTGACGTTTATCTATATCTATCCGCGGCTTGGAGTGATGTTCGGCCCTAATGCCCCGACGAAGACTGTTGACGCCATGCGTCAAGCCGCGCAGCAGTTCACCAACGCTGACAGGATAAGGACAGGCTTGAGCGTGATCGCGAGTGCGCTTGCAGTCGCCGCTATGTTCAAATTTTTCAGATATCGCTACACAACGTCCTAGAGAGTTGTCTCCGCGAGGTTCGATTTATACTTCGTACTCGTCTGCCGGTCGTTCAGCTCGATGTAGATCCAGCTTGGCGGTATGACGCCTTCCTCCAGCGCGAACCAGATCGAGTTGAGGTTCTCGCTCTTCCCCAAAGCACAAAATCCGTTCAGCCGCTTT
>JBBKXD010000049.1:0-10453 GCA_037969295.1 Pyrinomonadaceae bacterium
AAGCATCACGAGGCGGGAACGCGATACAGAAAGTACATCGAAAAGTATCCGGAAGGCGAACGTGTCGATCGAGCATATCTAAACATGATCGACGTGCTTCGCGACGAACGCGAAGAAACTGCCGCGTTGAAATGGGCCGTAAATATTCGTGAAAAGTTTAAGGGGAAACAACCCGAAGCTCTCGCCACATTCGCTGAGGCGCGGATCCATCTTTCGCACACAGACTGGCAAAACGCACTCGACCCACTTGAGAGGCTTGAGAAGATTCCGGACCTTGGCGGTACGAATACGCCGGGCGGTACGAGCGTCGCCGAAGTTCGGTTTCTGCGGGCGTTTGCTCTGGAACAATTACGACGGTATGCCGAGGCGATCGATATTTATCTGTCGATTCCCGACGGACGAAACGAATATTACGGCATGCGCTCGACCGAGCGGCTCCGGCTAATGGCGAGTGACAAAGCGGCCGCTTCGTTTGTTACCGCAAAAGCAAATGGGTTGGCACAGCTCCGACCGTCGGATCCGGATGCTGTGCGGCGGATTCTGCAATCGCGACTCCGATTGACCGATGTGCCTGATGAAAGAACAAAGCTGCTCGATTCTCTCCGCGCCGTGTACGCCGCGATCCCGGCATATTCTTCGTCCGCGAAATTCAATTTGCTAGCTTTGGGGCGCCAGACGCGAGTAGATTCTAAAGCGAACACTAGTCGCACTATTGCTGGCGAGTTGCTCTTTCTCGGGTTGTACGACGAGGCGGCACCCGAGATCGAACAGCAGGTCAGGTCGGGATCGATCAACGCCGACAAAATAAATCTTGATTACACGATCGCCACACTTTACACCCGCGGCGATATCGCAAATCGCGGAGCCGCGTTTATCGAATCGACTTGGAAAGCTCCGGCAGATTATCAGATCGAGCTGATTCCGGCCGAAGTTCTGGATCTCTTGTATCCGGCTCCGTATCGAGATCCGTTGATCAAACACGCTCCTCAAAGGAACGTGGATCCGAGATTCCTGCTCTCGATAATGCGACAGGAATCGCGATTTCGCGCCGACGTGAAGTCTTATGCGGCCGCCCGCGGGCTTATGCAATTTATCTCGACGACGGCGTCGCGTGTCGCCGCCGAACTGGGACGAGAAAATTTTAGGCAGGACGATCTCTACGATCCGTCGACATCTATCCTGTTCGGTTCGCATTACACCGGAAACCTGTTCAAGCTTTTTCCCAATCAGCCGGCGGCGGTCGCCGCGAGCTACAATGGCGGCGAAGATAATATGAAACGCTGGCTCGCACGTTCAAAATCCGAGCTAATGGATCGCTATATACCCGAGATCGCATTTTCCCAGTCGAAAGATTACGTCTACCGTGTGATGGCAAATTATCGGATGTATCAAACGCTGTACGACGGGAATCTGAAACGACGGTGACTCTTAACGTCCTCCGGTTCTCTATCTAAATTTATGCGCACTTTATTTTTGATTTTGTTCTCGATCTTCGTACTCACGGCATGTCAAAAGCCGGCAACGCAGACGGCGCCCGGCGGCGAAAAGCGCTACAGCCTGAAAGGCAAAGTAGTTTCCGTCGATCGCGAACGAAAACGCGCGACGATCGATCATGAAGCGGTTGCCGATTACATGGATGCGATGACGATGGAATTTCCTATCCATGAAGATTGGGTCTGGGACGATCTTGCCCCGGGTGCCGAGATCCGTGCCGAGTTGGTCGTCGACAGTTCGGCAAAAGATCCGTACTGGCTTGAAAAAATCGGCATCGTTGCCGCAGCTCAACCCGGTCAAGCAAACCCGCCGATCGACGAACGGTTCGTCCAGATCGGAAAAGAGATCCCGGACTTTCAATTGACGAATCAGGACGGAGCTCGAATCTCGACGAAGGATTTTCGTGGCAAGGTTCTGGCGATCACATTTATCTACGCCCAGTGCCCGCTGCCGGATTACTGTATAAAAATGTCGACGAATTTCAGCGACGCGGCCAACCGGATCATGAGCGAGCCCGACGTGAAGGATAAATTCCGTCTGCTCAGCATTTCGTTCGACCCCGAACGCGACACGCCTGAAAAATTAAGATCATACGGCCTGGGTTATCTTGGCAAAGGAGCGAAGCCCGACTTTAGCGTATGGCAGCTCGCCGTCGGAAGCGACAAGGAAGTCCGCGCTGTCGCCGATTTTTTCGGGTTCCGATACGAGGTCGATCAGAACGACAAAACTCAGTTCAACCATTCGCTGCGAACAGCGGTCATCGCCCCCGACGGCAAGGTGACAAAGATCTTTGCCGGCAACGAATGGACGGTGAATGATCTGTTGCGTGAGATGAAAGCGGCGTGGCGGGATGTGAATTAGTTGGAGTCTACCTCCTGTCAATTGCCTCCAGCTTTAGCTGGAGGTTGGCTGGAAACAAGAGGTTTGGGCTTAAGCCCAAATTTGAGATAGGGTTTTCCTTTGGGCTTTAGCCAAACAACTTCGGCTAAAGCCGGCTTTTGTCTTGGACTAACCTCCAGCTGAAGCTGGAGGCAATTGATAAGAATTCGACCTGCGCCGCTACTACTGCCGGCTAAGGCCGGTCGCAATCCAGCGCATTGACCTCGCTCGAGTAGACGACGTTCCCGGCGACGATTGTCATCACAACATCCCTCGCATTCGAAGAAAAAACCAGCGCCGATTCGACATCATTAATCGGCGACTGCGCCGGACTCCCCAGTGACACGACGGCAATGTCCGCCTGCTTGCCGGCTTCGAGCGTTCCTATGCTGTCTTCAAGTCCCAGAGCTTTTGCGCCGCCGATCGTCGCGGCCTCTAAAACTTCACGCGAAGTAATGAATCGTTCGCGGCCCGGCCGGTTGCGCGAGGCGAAAGCGGCAAACCGGGATTCTTCGAGAAGATCGCAGACGTTGTTGCTTGCGACCGAATCACTCCCCAACCCGACCGCGATCCCGGCGTTGAGAAATTTCTCCAACGGCGCATATCCATGGCCGAATTTTGCATTTGATTTCGGGCAGTGCGCGATTCGCGCACCCGATTGCCCAATTAGCGCGATGTCACTATCTGAGGCAGTCACGCAATGAGCAAGCAGCGGGCGGGCGGCGAGGACGCCGGTCCGTGAAAGAAACTCGATCGAAGACAATTCCGGAACCTCCCATGTGTACCCTAGCCTTTCATAGAGCTCCATGAAGAATCCTTTGCCGTGCATCAACAGCTCGTATTCGTCAGCCGACTCGGCGGCGTGAATGGTGAGCCTCACCTTCTCGGCGATCGTAAATTCCGCTATTAACCCGAACAAGTCGCGGCTGACGGTGTACGGCGAGTGCGGCGAAAGGCCGATCTGGACAAGGTCGGTGGCGTGTTCGCGAAGCGCCAGGAACTTCTCCTTCAATTTTTCAAAGTCTCCCGCAGCGGTCGCGTTGTCCGGTGAGAACTCCGTTTCCTGAAACAACACGCCGCGCAGTCCGACGCTTTTCAATGCATTCAATCCCGCCGCGCCGTGACGGCCGATGTCGCCGAAGCACGTAACCCCGGCGCGGGCGCCTTCAGTCGCGCCGAGTATTGCGGCCGCTTCTATGTCGGCCCCAGAAAGTCCCAGGCGAATTTCGTTCAGCTTCAGCAGCCAGGCGCGAAAGTCGTGCTCCACATCATCGAGCGCGCCGCGCATCGACGTCACTTCCAGATGAGAGTGGCAGTTTACGAAACCGGGCAGGATCGCAGCTTTTCCGAAGTCATCGATCTCGACGCCGGGAAACTGCGCCTTGATCTGGGTGAGTTTACCGACGGCGGCGATCTCGTCTGAATCGATCGCGACAGCTCCGTCTTTGATCGGTTCGGACGAGATCGGAAGAACGTATTCAGCGGCGAGGATCTTCATTTTGAGAGGATGCTTTTCTCGGACCGATATCGATCGAGGATCGATCCGACGTATGCTCGGGTCGACGAAATTCCGATCCGCCCGATAAAATCCGCTTCGGTCATCGTCGCCGGCTCGGTGCCGCGCGTCCACTCTTCGACGCGGCTGGGCCCGGCATTGAACGCGGCGAGCGTCATCGCCGTTTCGGCGGGATTTCCGCGATAACTTTCCCGCAACTTTTCGAGGTACCAGCAGCCGACCTGAATGTTGCGTTCCGGGTCACTCAGAAATCCGACGACGTTCTCAGCGGTCTGACGTTCGAATTCACGAAACCCGGTTTCCTTCGCCCACTCGCGAGCGACAAGCGGTGTGACCTGCATCAATCCGATTTCGTCAGCTTCGCCGATCGCCTGATCTCTGAACCACGTTTCCTCGTAGATCAAACTCCAGACAAGACGTTCATCGAGTCGGTACACCCGCGCCTGCCGGGTGATGAGCGCGTCGTAACGGTGTTCCCAATAGTTTCGAAAAAAGTACGAGCCGCTCGCCGCGATCACGGCAATGACGATCAGGCAGGAAATAAGATATCTACGCATCTTTTGGGTGAACGGCGGTCAGCTTCAGTCTGCGGAGCCAGATCATTGCGACGCCCGCTTCGTGGTGAGCGTCTTTCATCGCTGGTTCGGTACGCGCTTTTTACCGCGGCCGGTCGGTTTCTCGGGATCGGGCACCAGACTGTGAAATCGCGTTGGCGTCGTGTGCCGACCGCTTCGGATCATTTCCGCAAACAGATCGGTATCGTGATCGACCTCATGCGCCATCTCACGGCGAATGTCGAGCAGGACTTCCATGAATTTTGGGCGCCGATACATCTAGTGAATAGTTAATCGCGAATCGGCGGCCGAAGCAAGATTAGCCGTGGACGAGAAATTCGGGCGTGACTATAGTTGGCGAGAAAAATCCGGCGGCCGTGTTGAAGAGTTTGATCCGGGCTTGCTTCCGGACGTTGGCGAGATGTCCGAAATTCCATGTGACGAGGTAATCGATCTTATGGATCGACGCAAGGGCGACATGAAAGGCGTCGGCCATGAATTTGCGGTGAAAGATCCCCCGCGAAATATATCCGTCGGCAAGGATCGCCGCTTCCTCCAAAAATTCCAGTCGCCGGAGGGGTTTGATGATCTCCATGTAGCCGCTCCGGTGCGGTTCGTCGACGCGTTCGAGCTCGCGCTCGACAAGCAGCGATACAAAGGCGTCGTATTCGAAGAGCTCGTGTTCGAACCAGCGAATCGTCAGATCGCGCCGAAAAGCGTCGCCCGCATCGAGATACGAACCGATCACCGAGGTTTCAAGATAAAGGCTGAGTTTCATCGGCGGGCGCTATTGTTCCTGATTGATCGCTACAAAAGTAACTTTTGAGTTCTTGAAGTCGAAAGTCATGCGGTAATTGCGCAGAAAGTTGCCACCCAAAATTCCGGCCTGCTCGAATCCAGAGGCCTCGTTAATCGTATCAAGATCGAGGGCGATCGCCGTAATGCTCTTTCGCGAATGCGTGCCGAAGCTGACGCGGGGCAGCAGAAACGACGGCACATCGTCAGTGACGCCCGCCGAGCCAACGACCCGCATCTTCTCGCTGCGTATGAACGAGCTGATCCCGCCGGCACTGGCAACATCATCGGAAATTACCGACACGGTCGCTCCCGTGTCTACTATAAAATTGAGGGGCTCGGCAATTCCTTCAAGGTGGACCTCGCCGCTCAGGAAACCGCTCGAGGTCAGGCGAAGCGGAACTGAAACGCCCTCATCCATCCGGGTGGCGTCTCTGTCTTTTTTCGTCAGTGAGAATGTCAGAGCTCCGTAATCGATGGTCGTAAGAAATTTCGATATCAGCGAAAGCCCGATGTACCCGTCGATATCGTCTCCGTCATTATGAAACTTGCGAATGTAAACCGGGACATTTCGAATACCGACCTCGCCTATTTCGACCTCTTTTAGAAAGCCGTAAACGATCTCGAACCGTCCGTTGCCACCGATACCTCTCGCAAATCCGCCACGGGTGATCGGGTCGATGCCAAGATGCTTCGCTGTTTTATCTGAAATAACGCAAATTCCCGAGCCTGTGTCCAAAACGAACTTGAACGGCCGAGAACGATCGTTTATACGAAGCTCGATGACAGGACGATTGCCGACGATACGGATCGAGACCGACGTCTCGGATTGACCGCCGGTGGTGTAGAGTGTCTGTTTTTGACCGAGGAACCGAAGAAAGTTTATGAGGCCCCTGATACGAGCGCGCCGCTCGTCGTCAGTATTGCGAGAGAGAGACAAAAAACGATAATACGCATCCGCCGCATCTTTATATCGCTCGGCCCGCGCCGAAACCTGGGCCAATGCAAAATAATAATCCGGCTCGTCCGAAGCCTGAAAAACCGCTTCATTAAGACTGCTCAAACTATAGAGAATTCGATTCTCATAAAAGTCGAGCATGCCATAGCCGGCCCATGCCAGGGCTTCTTTTTTGTTCAGACGCAACGCCGTCTCAAAAACCGTCCGCGCCTCACGAAATTTTCCGGCACTCAAAAGCGTGGCTCCGAGGGCCGCAAATGCACTCGAATTCTTTGGCTCAGCCTTCGCGATGGGCAATAAGAGGTCGTAGGCCTCGCCAAGGCGCCTTTGTTTGACGTGAACCAGCGCGAGCTTAATTCTTGCTCCGGAGTGGCTCGGGTTGATCTCGATAGCCCGCTTAAAGATCTTTTCGGCCTCGAAGAATTCGCCCCGACGCACAAGCTTGTCACCCTGTTTTAGCAACGTGCGAAAGTCGTCGCCATTTACCTGCTGAATATCGCCGAAGGCAAAGGCCGAAGCGGTAAAGACTACAGCGATAAGGCCAAACGCGAAACAATGCTTTATCATGGAAGGAGTCCGAACAAAGTCTTTACGAAGAAAAGCGGGTTGCATGGGGTTGCTCCTATCTTGCTCTCGCCCTTTGAAGTCCTTGAAGTCCTTGAAGTCTTTAAAGTCACTTAAGGATCTGACCGGTCTTTATCGACCAGAGCACCAGATCCATCTCGTCAAAATCTATTTTTGTTCTTTCCGTAAGCTCTCTTAACTTGTCTTCAACCTTTAGATACTTCGAACGAGTGTTTGGTGGCTTTGGGGTGTCGATTAATTTTAGCTCGGTGAGGCACTTGAGGACGTGTTTATCGAGGATCGCGTATCCTTTCAACCCGATGTTCCGCAAAAAGTGGCTCGCCTCTTTATAACCCAAACCCTTTATCCCTTTCTCCCGCACAAGCCAGTCGCGTCTTTCCAGCCGACAATCGAAGCTCTCAAGCTTTTTGCGCAGCTCGAGATTGCAATGTTCCTTCAGGAAGTTTCGAGAGGAGAATACGTAGCGTGCGCGTGCGTTGGGGTAACGATGAACACCGGTCAGCGCGCTCGCGATCTCAGGTTGAGAACCGCGACGCAAAAGAGGGCGAACCGCATCCACCGACCTGAGCCCCATTTTTGCCGAGCAGCCGCCGGTAAAAAAGCAATACACCATCTCCTCCCAGAACCTTGCGTCCGTGCCCTCCCTCCAGACCATCTCGAACTCGGATAAGCGGTGTTTTATTTCATCCCGCCGCTCACTGTGAGCTTCAATGACCCGTTCGATCGTCAACGTTTCGTTTGTTTTTTCCACCGGTTTCTAGATTCTATTTCTGCCCGCAGACGAGTGTCAACGACTTCTCCATCCTCGAAGCAAAAACGGATAGCATCCCAAGGTCTGCCAAATTCATCGGAACGGCACCAGTTTTGAGGCAAGTAGGGCCCTCAGAACACGGGTTGAAAAGGTGGTACTTGAACGTGGTATACTGGCTCCAGCCTATCTCGCAGGCAGCAAAAGCCTGTCCCACCTCAACGGCCGAACGAAATAATCGATGAGCAATTTTAGAATAAAAAATCCCACGCCTTTGTTTGTTGCCTTCATGGTTTTCTGTGTGTCGGCTTTTGCACAGAGTTCCGCGCCGGCGAAGCCTCTTTTTCAGGACATTCAGGTTTATAACGAGCCGGCAGCTACGGCGACGCCATATATTAAGAAGACGGGAAGCTCAGAGGCTTCGGCAGGCGAACCGCTAGCGCCGGTCAGTCGCGTCAAATCATCGTTTCCGATACTTGCCGACACGCAGATCCCGGGCTATTCCGGTGTGTTGGTCGAAACGCTCGATGGCAACGTAGTCGTTGAGAGCATGTCCAATGTGACGTTCAATCCGGCCTCGAACGTGAAGATAGCAACGTCGTATGCGGTGTTGAAAACTTTTGGCCCGGAATACCGATTTCCAACCAGCGTCTGGACGGACGGCAGCTACGAGCAGGCGACGCAGACGGTTCACGGAAACCTTTACGTCTCCGGCCGGGATCCGATATTCGGTTTCGAGCACGCCGTTGCAATTGCGGCCGAGCTGAACCGCATCGGTATTCGAACGATCTCGGGCGACCTGATCGTAACGGACAACTTCGCGATGAACTATTCGGCATCGGGACAGCGGTCGAGCCAGGCTCTGTTCGCCACGCTTGATGCCTCGAAGCGTTCCGCCGCGGCGACCCGGGTCTGGACGAATTATCTGATCAACTCGGGCCGATTGACTCCGAGCATAGGCATTCCCAGCGTCGCATTCACCGGCGGCGTATACGTTCAGGCAATGCCGAGCAATGCGAAGCTTCTTTTTACGCACGAATCGACGGCGATGCGCGACATCGTAAAAGTCATGATGTGCTATTCGAATAATTTTGTCGCTGAGCGATTGGGAGACCTGATTGGCGGCCCATATGCCGTGGCGAGACTGGTCCAGCAGAATACGGGCGTTCAACCTTATGAATTTTCCCTCGCGACGTCGAGTGGCCTGGGTATCAACCGTGTTTCCCCAAACGCGATGATGAGACTGCTCAGAGTTCTTCGAGCCGATCTAACTCGTTACAAGATGACATTCGCCGACATCATGCCGGTTGCCGGACTTGATCGAGGAACCCTTGAGAAACGCTTCGACACAGATTTTTCTTCGGGCAGCGTTATCGGAAAGACGGGAACGCTGGGCCAAACCGACGGTGGGGCGAGCGCTCTGGCCGGCGAGATCAACACTCGAAACGGCAAACTGCTGTTCGTGATCTTCAATCAGCGTGGCAACGTCGCGCGATTCCGCAGCTTTCAAAATAGTTACGTATCGACGATCCAGGGACAGTTTGGCGGGCCCGCTCCGATAGCTTACACGCCCGTCTCGCTCGATTTTCGAATGGCGAAGACCCGCTTTTCCTATCCCGAGCGTGTAGCCGCAAACGACGAATAAATAGTGAATGGTGAATAGTAAATAGTGAGCCGTGCCGAACAGCACGGCTTTTTGCATTACGCACGACGAGTCCTTCCATTGCTTCCTATTCACGATTCACTATTCACCATCTACTATTCACGATTCACTCCTTTTCATTCGCGCAGAGATGTTGCAAACTCTCTCTCAGAAACCGCGTCGCGATAATGAACGACATCGAACAAGAACCGCCCGATTCCGAAGAGCCCGAAGAACTCGCCGATCCCGTATTAATCGAAAAGACAGTCGAAGCTGAGACCGATGAACCGGCCAAGCCGCGCAGCGTTGTCCGCTCCGCGGGTATCGTCTCGATCGCCGTCATGGTGTCGCGCGTTTTCGGACTTATTCGTGAGGTCATCTTCGCCCGATTCTTCGGCGCCGGGTTTCTTTACGACGCATTCATCGTCGGCTTTCGCATACCAAATCTGCTTCGCGACCTCTTTGCAGAGGGAGCCCTCTCGGCCGCCTTCGTCAAAGTCTTTACTGACTATCAGCTCAGGAATAGCGAGGCCGAAGCCTGGCGACTCGCAAGCCTTGTCTTTAATGCCCTCGCTGTCGTTCTTGGCATTGTCACGATCGCGGGCGTTCTCCTGTCGCCGTTGCTCGTCAAGGCCATTACCTACAACTATCTCGGCGACCCGAACCATTATTACCCGGTCGAAAAAGCAGCACTCGCTACAACCTTGATGCAGGTGATGTTCCCGTTCATCCTACTCGTCGCGCTCGCCGCGCTGGCGATGGGTGTGCTGAATACGAAGGGGCGTTTCGGCGTTCCGGCATCCGCTTCAACGGCATTCAACATCGCCTCGATCATCGCGGGCCTCGGACTGGCGTATTGGTTAAGCGGGGGTGGATGGGAAAGGTCTACTGAAAAGTTCGTGATCCCGGACGACGCGGCGCAATGGGCGATCATCGGCATGTCCATCGGTACCCTGGTTGGCGGCGCCGCACAGCTCGTGATCCAGTTGCCGTCACTGTTCAAGGTAGGATTTCGTTTCTCACTTCGGCTAAGTTTTCGCGACGAAGGCGTTCGACGGGTGATGCGGCTTATGGCACCCGCGATCATCGGTACATCGGCGATCCAGGTGAAGGTCGTGGTTGATACGATCGTCGCATCGGGTATCGACGGGGGAGCCTCTTGGCTCAGCTACGCATTTCGACTGATGCAATTTCCGATCGGCGTTTTCGGGGTCGCGATCGGTACGGCGGCTATTCCGACTCTCTCTCGGCTCGCTTCGCAGCAGGATTTCCAGAAGTTTCG
>JBBKXD010000050.1:0-3954 GCA_037969295.1 Pyrinomonadaceae bacterium
AGCGTGTCGCGATCGCCAACGAGCAAGGATATATTTCAGTCCAGCAGATCAAACCCGGTATCTATAAGATCTCGGCGACGCAGCAGGGTTTCAAGACCGCAGTGCTGGACAAGGTGGAGATCGGCGTCGGCCAAACTCGGACGCTCGATCTGGTACTCGAAGCCGGGGATGTTGCAGCGATCGTCGACGTCACCTCCGACGACTTTGCCGCGGCCGCCATCGAGCAGGGCTCGAACCGCCTCGGCGCGAACATCTCGGCTCGCGAGGTCAAGGAGCTTCCGGTCAACGGCCGAAATTATTCGCAGCTTTATCTGAATGCGCCGGGCGCGACCAACGTCGGGTCGGGAAATTTCAACGAGCTTCGCTTCAACGGGCGAGCTAACCAGCAGAATCAATCGAAGCTGGACGGCGTTGAATCGACCGCGATCTTCGACGCTTCGCCGGGCTACGTGACCGTTCAGGGCTCGCAGTTCAGGCTCCAGACTTCGCTCGAGAACATTCAGGAGTTTCGCGTGGATTCGTCGAATTACCCAGCCGAGTACGGAACGGGAACGGGTGGGCAGATCAACGTGATCGGGAAAAGCGGCGGCAACGAATTTCAAGGAGGCGTCTTCCACTACCTCCGCAACGACGCCTTCGACGCACGCAACTTTTTCGACGGAGCTGAGCCTTCCAAGCTGCGACTCAATCAGTTCGGCGGATCGTTCGGCGGTCCGATCATCAAGAATAAGTTCTTCTTTTTCGGTTCGTACGAAGGGCTGAGACAGCGTGCGGGATTCAACGTGCTCGAATCGACGCCGTCCAACTTTGTCCGCGACTTCGTCACGTTCTTTGGAACTGCCGATCCGCGAGGCGAGGCGGCGCGTGCCGCGCTCAACATCTCGCTGACCGACGCGAACAGCTCGCTCGCTCGCATCCAGGCGCTGCGTGCGACCGGGATCATCAATTCGTTTCCGATCGGCACCGGCACGACGTTCAACGTCGGCGGATTGAATAATTCGGCGCAGGTCGTCCAGGCAAATCGCACCGCCGAGCTCGACGAGGACGCGTACAGCGTCCGCCTCGATTACAAGTTCAACGACAATTTCAATCTCTACGGCCGCTACCAGCGCAGCCACGGCGATCTGCTTTCGCCCGACGGCGCGAGCGGACGCTTTATCGCCGCCAGCCAGCGACCGGACAATCTCGTCATCTCGCTGACGCAGATCTACGGCACCAACACCATCAACGAATCGAAGTTCGGATTGAATCGGGCGCCGACAGATCTGAATACCGTCGTGCCCGACGTTAGCGGTCTCAACGGCGTCGATCTTGGCCTGACGTCATTCCGTGTGAGCGGTAACATCGTCAGTCCCGGGATCAACGGCGGAGCGGCGACGGGCTTTACCGAGCCTGGCGGTTTGACGCGACAATCGTCGGCAGGCAACGGCCGCTCGCAACCGGTTCGCCCGTCAAGCTATTCGTACATCGACAATCTGACGTGGACAAAGGGCAGCCACTCGATGAAATTCGGCGGTGAGTATCGCCAGTATATGGTCGACTTCGACCAACTCGGCGGCATCACTTACAGCTACGGCAGCCTGCTCGATTTCGCTCTTAACCGAAACCTGACGGCGGCTTTCATCGGCGATCTTTCGCTGCCCGGCGATTTCAGCGTCGCCACGGATCCGATCACGCTGATCAGCCGCCCGAACGACGGCTTCAGTCAGGCTCGGCAGTTCTACACGATCGGCTACGCGCAGGACGAATGGCGCATCCGCCAGAACATCGTCTTTAACTTCGGATTGCGGTACGAATACTACTCGGTCAATCGTGAACAGAACGACCGGGCGGTTGTTTTCGATGCTGCCCAGGGAATTCTCCGCTCGCCCGACACCGCTTTTTATAAAGCAAGCCACAACTTCGGCCCGAGGGTCGGATTCACCTGGACACCCGATTATTTGAAAGGCAAGACGACGATCCGCGCGGGCGGCGGCCTCTATTACGGACCGGGACAGTTTGAGGATCTGATACAGCCGATCGAAAGCAACGTGTTTCGATCTAGCACGACGCTCGCGAACGGACTGACAACGACGACTGGCTCGACTATCTCGACGGTCGGCGGCGTCCAGCAGCGATTCACGCCACGCGCCTATGACACTGAGGGTTACCGAGTTCCCGAACGTGTCACGCAATACGGAGTTTCCGTGCAGCACGAGCTGCCCGGCAGCACGGTCCTGACCGTCGGCTACGTCGGATCGATCGGAAGAAACCTGTTTCTCAGAAGCATCACGAACCGAATACTGCCGGGCTCGAGGATCATCGGGCCGACCGATGCGCTTCCCACCGGCGTCGGCGTTGTGAATCGGTGCAGCGTCCCACTCGTAAGCGGAGCGTGCCCGACACCCGGGCAGGTAACGGTGACCACCATCCGCGAGTTCGACATCGTCGGGCGGCAGCTCGTCTCAGGAGCGATCGTCAACAATCCGCTCGCAGTGCTGCAGCCGTTCGGCGAGATAGATTACAAAACGAGCGGCGGCCGCGACCGGTACGATTCGCTTCAGGTTTTGATCAACCGGCGGTTCACCTCGGGCCTGACGCTCAATGCCCAGTATCAACTTGGCAAGACGTTCGGGAATACTCAGGGTTCGAACGAGGCGAATACGGCACAGAACCCATTCACGTTTGACGACGAATTCGGCAACAACACTTTCGACATTCGTCACAGCGGCAACATCACCGCTCTTTACGAACTGCCGTTCGGGAAAGGCCGGCGATACGGTTTGGACGGCCCGGCGGATGCGATCCTTGGCGGATGGCAGGTCGGCGGCGTCTACAACGGGCGTTCGGGAACTCCGATAAACGTCACGATCGTCCGTCCGGACCTCGTCGGTGTCTGTCAGGTTGCCGGCGGCTGCACGCTGGGAACGTCGACGGTCGCGCAGGGATTTATCATCTCGCTGCCGTCAGGCGCTCTACCCGCCGGCTTTGTCGCAACGATCAACACGCCCGGCGGAAATGCTTCGCGAAGTACCCGTCGGCCTGATCTGGTTCCGGGTGTCGATCCGTATCTCGAAAGCGGCGGCCTTCGATACTTGAATCCCGCCGCGTTCGCAATGCCTGCCCCGGGGACCTACGGCAACCTCCCGCGGAACTTTCTCAAGGGCCCGGTGTTTCATCAGTTCGATCTGACCCTGCAGAAGCGATTCAATGTGACGGAGAGGGTGAACGTCGAATTCAGAAGCGAATTCTACAATCTGTTCAACCGAGCGAACTTCGCAAATCCGCCGGTGACGCTGCCGAGCACGCTGACGGGAACAGGAGCGTCGGTCCAGCCGGGTGTTCCGTTCACGCAAGCAAATGTCGGCCGGTTCGGTGTGATCAACGCAACGGTCGGGCGGACGGTTGGCCTCGGAACGAATCGGCAGATCCAGTTAGCGTTGAGGTTGAATTTCTAAAGGTCACGAGCAAGGGGAGTAAAAAAAGAGGCTGTCTGAAAAGGCGGCCTCTTTTTTTATTCCAGCTCCTGCTGATCATCATTTCACGGCCGTCGTCTTGCTTTCCTTCGGATCGTAAGGCGTCGCCTGATAGCGTTTCACCGCTTCCTGAGCGTTGTCATAATTGTCGCCCAGATCGGCCGCGCGCTTGTATGCCGATGAGGCGCGGGTGCGATCGCCTTTCGCGTCGTACGCATTCCCCATCTTGATATTCGACCAGACCGAAAGCCACGTCGGGCTCAACGTTCCACCCAGCGCCGCTTTGAAATTATCGATGGCGAGATCGTAATTTCTCTGTTCGAGAAAAAGCAGACCGAGGTGATAGTAGATCCACGAATTCGATCGGTCGAGCTTTAACGCCTCCTCAAACTGCGCCTGTGCTTCGGCATAGCTGCCTTCCTTGAATCGTTCGATCCCGCGGCGAGCGATAGACGAAACGCGAAGATCCGGCGAGATGCGCAGAAGCTTGTAGTTCGGA
>JBBKXD010000051.1:0-8663 GCA_037969295.1 Pyrinomonadaceae bacterium
CGCAGGTGGTGATCGAGCGACGAAAGGAAGCGGTACCCCGCGGAGATAGTTTCGTGATGGGAGGGCGACAGCGAGCCCGATCTATAAAGCTCGCCGAGCATGAATTCCGTCGAACGGTCATTTGATCTGTCGGGAACATTGTCCCGAAGCTGCAGGTAACGCATCGCAAAATACACGTCGAGCATTCCGCCGGGCCCGTACTTGATATCGATATCTTTAGAGCGTCGCACCGCAGCCCTTTCTTTTTCAAGGAGCGACCGAACACGGCGCGTTTCATTAGCCAGCTCAGCAGCGTCTACACGCGCCGCTCGGGCGTGAATGATCTCGCGAACCGAACTCTCGACCGCCCGTGCGAGGTTCATGTCACCAGCCACCCCTCGTATTTTTACGTACGCAAGCCATTCCCACATGGCTGCCGTCTCGCGCATATACTCGGTGAATGCCGACGCTGAGCAAACACTTTGTCCGTTCTTGCCGTACGGGCGGAGGCGGAGATCGACACGATAGATGCTGCCATCGCGAGTCATGCTTGAAAGTGTGGTGACGAAAACTTCGCCGACTCGCGAATAGAACTCGGCGTGGGTGACATCGCTGCCGAGCGGCTTGTCGCCATCGTAGACGAGAGCGAGGTCCAGATCGGAGCCGTAATCGAGGGCACCGCCGCCGAGCTTACCGAGCCCCATCACGCCAATTGGGAGAGTTTTCAGCTTTGTGTCGAAGCGTCGGTTCATCTCTCGCCGTGTGATGTCGAGCGCGGTCTCGATACTTGCTTCGGCTAACGCGGTCTGGGCGCGTTTTGCTTCGCGGATGTCGATCGTGTTGTTTATGTCGGCAGTCTTTATTTGGTCGAGGAGCTCCGACCATCGACGGCGAAACGCTCCGAGACGATGACGGAAATCGGTTTCTTTTTGGATCGCATCGCGAAGCTGAACAGGATATTCATCGCGAAATGACAGAGCGGCGCCAGGCGATCTGTCAGACAGGTCGGTACCACCTGCGTCAGCGGGTGGTCGAGAGCGGACATCTAACGACGTTGATTCTATGTCTGACGCCACACCTCCCGCTGACGCCGGTGGTGCTACATGGAGCACGTCCCCAGTACCGAACACCCGTTCAAAGATCCGATGAACATCTCCGGTATGTTTTTCGATCTCGGCGTCGAACCCGCGAACATCCTCACATCGCATCCGCCGCGCTACCAAAGCGCGGCGCTCAGGTTCGTCGGGGACGGTGTGCGTTTGCAATCCGTTTTCCATCTGGAGAATGTGCTCTAAATGGCGAAGAAACTCGTATGCGTTGAAGAGCTCCGTCAGCTCGATCTCAGTTATGAGGCCCCTATCGCCGAGGCGAGATAGCGAGATCAGCGTATGCGGCGCACGAAGCCATTCATCGTTTCCGCCGTATGCGAGCTGCAAAGCCTGCGCGATGAACTCGATCTCGCGAACGCCGCCGCGTCCGAGTTTGACGTTGAAACCGCGCTCGGGCTTCTGCTCGCGGTCGATGATCTGCTTGGAAAGGCGTACGCTTTCCAAGGCATTGCGGATTGCGGATTGCGGATCGCGGATTTCGTCTGTCTGATGTTGCAGGGTTCGCTCGTCGACGAAAACCGCGCTTTCTATACGGTCGAAAAAGTGTTTGTAGACATCAACCTCGCCGGCGCTCGAACGCGAGCGGA
Organism: Pyrinomonadaceae bacterium; assembly: GCA_037969295.1. GTDB lineage: Bacteria > Acidobacteriota > Blastocatellia > Pyrinomonadales > Pyrinomonadaceae > OLB17. The sequence goes on from JBBKXD010000051.1 coordinate 1,676, forward strand.
TCAGAACCTGCCGTTCCCAGTCGCGTGCTTCGCCGGTGTAATACCGCACAGCGTCATCGACCGAGATCGCCAACGGCCCGACGCCTCCGTGCGGTCGAAGCCGCATGTCGACCCGATAAGCCGCACCTTCACCGCTTTGGCTTCCGACGAGTTGGACCACTGTTTGGCTGAGCTTTATGAAGTACTCGCGGTTTGTCACTGAGCCGCGGGAGCCCGAACCCGAAGTCTCGCCATCGCCGGAATATAGAAACAATAGATCGATATCCGAGGAATAATTCAACTCGCGCGATCCCAGCTTTCCCAGACTAACGATGCAAAATTCGGCCGCCGTCTTTCGGCCATTCTCATCGATCACAAGCGGCGGGCCGAAGCGGTTAGTCGTGTCCTGCTCGGCCCGTCGAAGAGCGGTTTCTAGGATCGAATCGGCGAGATTTGAAATGTCTTCTGTGATCTCCGCCATCTCGGCCAAACGGCGGATGTCGCTGAGAAAGATCCTGAGCAGCTCGCGTCGCCGAAACCGTGCGAGCTGTGCGTGTAAGTCGAGTTGTGAGTTGGTCAAGAGAAACCTGCCGAGAGCTTCCAGCAATTCATCCTTTCTGCGAACGGCAGGTGAATGGCGCCGGCGATTCAGCCACCAAAGATATTCCGGATTTTGTAAGAGAGTTGTGGCGAGAAGCGGGCTATACGAGGCAAGCGTGAGCACGTCTGAAAGCAGGCCGTCGTTCTTTCTCAGTTTAACTGAATCCGCCGGGTGCTGCTTCTCAAGCGAGGATAAGAAACGGCGTGTGGCATCCTGATCTGGAAGATCGTTGATGAGAAACTCAATGTCGATCATATACGAAAACGTCTCGGGTCGATGCCGTAGTTTCTGATCTTGTAGGCGAGGATCCGTTCGGTCGAATCAAGCTGCCGCGCGGCTTTCGCGATATTCCCACGGGTCGATTTCAAAGTGTCCTGGATCAAACCGCGCTCAAACGCCTCGACCGCGGATTTTAGCGTGAGGCTGGTTACAGTTCCCGAGACTTCGGCTGTTTGAAGAGTCGGCGGCAGGTGATGACTGTGAATGACATTCGAATCGCACACGAGCACCGCGCGTTCGATCGCATTCTCAAGCTCGCGAACATTTCCCGGAAAGTGATACGCCATAAGCATGTCGATCGCCGGTGTCGAGATCCGCCTGATCCGCTTGTCATGTTCCTGTTCGTACTTTTCCAAAAAGTGTTCGGCGAGAAGAAGAATGTCGGATCGGCGTTCGCGAAGCGGCGGGAGGAATATCGTGAACACATTCAGACGGTAGTAAAGATCCTCGCGAAACTCACCCTTCGCGATCGCCGCTTCGAGATTCTTATTGGTCGCTGTTATCAGCCTGATATTCGTTTTGATCGTTTCAGTTCCGCCGAGCCTCTCGAACTCGCGCTCCTGCAAAACGCGGAGAAGCTTGATCTGGGTCTGCAGCGGGTGGTCGCCGTTCTCATCCAGAAAAAGCGTACCGCCTTCCGCAAGATCAAACCGGCCTTTCTTGGAGCGTTCGGCCCCTGTAAACGCCCCTTTTTCATGACCGAAAAGTTCGGCCTCGATCAGCGTGTCGGGCAGAGCGGCACAGTTTAGCTTTATCAGCGGACGCTTGCTGCGGAGGCTGTTGTAGTGGATCGCGTTCGCGATCATCTCTTTCCCGGTGCCGCTTTCGCCGCGGAGCAGGACCGTCGCATTTGATCTCGCCACCTGACTCACCTGATCGTAAACGTGCTTCATCGGATTTGAAGTTCCGACGATGTGCGAGAAGTCATGCTTCTCCTTCAGCTCTTGTCGCAGATGTGAGTTCTCGTCGATGAGCTTCTGCCGTTCGCCGTGGACAGCACGCTCGATGCGAAGCGATTGCGCGATCATCGAAGCGGCGACATCCAGCAGTTGGCGAGCGGGCGCCAGATTCTTGGCGTCACCCATGACTGCGGCGAGGACGCCAAGCGGCTTCTCCGCCAGCACGACCGGTGATGCGATCAGTTTCGACCGCGAGTTATCGTCGCTGCCAAGTTGAAGGCCACTCTCCTCGAAGGTGATGGCCAAAGGCTCAGACGTCTCGAAGACTCTTTGAAATACGCCCTGATCAGCCTGCGTATCCAGTTTGCGAAATTCACCGATCGTCAGACCGCTTGCGGCCGAGACAGTCAACACTCCAGCGTCGCGTTTCTCGAGGATGAGAAAGCAGCAGCGAAGCTGCAAATGTTTACGGAGAACATCGAGCACGCCCTGTACGCCTGCCCGTTCATCCTTAGAACCGGAAAGCGACGTGTTGATGTCGGCGACGGTTTGGAGAGTGTCGAAAGACATTTTTGTTTGATTCGCGAAGATCGGAGTTTAGCAGATGGTCGTGAGTGGGGGAAGGGCATGAGCGGGAAATCCGACAAAATTGGTAGACTGAGGGGAACGTCGGCATCCTGCCGCCAACGCCGCAGGGTTCGCGGCGTAGAGTGATGAAGGCCCCGAATCCTGGAGCTTTTTCGTGCTTTTCACTCACGCCGACAGGATGCCGGCGTTCCAGTCATGCGTTAGAATCGTTTACGTGAGTCGCATTGAGATAAAAGTACCGGACGGCCTATCCAGAACGCGCCTCGAGGAATTTCTGTTCGATCAATTCCCCGGCCTGAGCAGGATGTATCTGCGGACGATCGTCAGGGACGAAAAATGTGAGGTCAACGGTCGATGTGAAAACGTTGGCTTTCGCGTTCGCGGTGGCGATTTTCTGGAGATCGCTCTTGACCCGACCCGCGAGACGTCGATGCGGCCCGAAAATGTTCCGCTCGACATCGTATTTGAGGACGAGCACCTGGTCGTCGTCAATAAACCGGCCGGCATGCTTGTTCATCCGACAAACCGGGACAAGAACGGGACGCTGTTGAATGCGTTGGCATTTCATCTAAATGCGGAATGCGGAGTGCGGATTGCGGAATCTTGTCCGCGGACTGTTGAGTCACATTCTGATTTAGAGAGCGGCGAGTCTCCGAATTCCGCAACCCGCACTCCGCAGTCCGCATTCGAAGATTCCGCAATCCGCACTCCGCATTCCGCAATCGAAGGTTCCGCCTTCATCCGTCCCGGCCTCGTGCACCGTCTGGACAAGCAGACTTCGGGCCTTATCGTGATCGCGAAGTCGGTTCGAATCCATCGGTCGCTGGCCCGTCAATTTCAGCGAAAGTTCGTTGAGAAGACGTATCTTGCTTTAGTCGACGGAACCGTCGAAGAAGATACTGGTACGATCGTTGCCGCGATCGGCCGATTTGCCGATCAAAAGCGGTGGGATGTAAAGGATGGCGGTAAATACGCCGAGACCCGGTTTCGGGTAAAAGATCGACGCGGCAATTCGACTCTCCTGGAGCTCGAGCCGATCACGGGACGCACGAATCAACTACGCATTCACTGTGCGTCGATCGGGCATCCGATCGTTGGGGATGTTGCACGCGGAGGCAGCGAATTCGAACGGCTGTGTCTTCACGCATGGAAGCTGGCGTTTCGACATCCGGTAACTCGCAAAGATCTGGAATTTCAAGCACCCCTCGATCTCTGAATGAGCTGGGGGATCGGGCGAAATTGACGAGGGAAAATGATAGTTGAGATGTACCAAGGGATCGCGTGTCCGGTTCGTGTGTTTCGTGTGATCAGTGGTTTGGGTTTGAAAGAAGGTAACCACGAAACAACGAAGTCATCGCTGAATTTAAGACCTTTCTTGTTTCGTGTTCTTTTTCGTGAGGGTTCGTGTGATTCGTGGTTTGCTTTATGAAAGCCGAACCACGAAATACACGAAACACACGAAGGAGCACGACCTTACAAACATACAAACACACGAAACAAGAAAAAAACTCTGAAGCGATTTAATCAGTTTTTCGTTTAAGAGCCTGGCCTGGCATTTCGCCAGTCATCTTTGCTCCGTCGAAAACGATCCCGCCATTTACAATCACGAATGAAAAGCCTTCGGCATACTGGTGTGGCTGTTCGAACGTAGCTTTGTCAGCGATCTTCGTCTCATCGAAAATAACGATGTCGGCGGCAAAGCCTTCGCGGATCTGGCCTCGGTCGCGAAGATTGAATGTTTGTGCCGGAAGGGAAGTCATTTTTCGGATCGCATCTTCGAGCGTAATGACCTTTAGCTCGCGGACGTAACGCCCCAGCACCCGCGCATTGTTTCCATAACCCCGCGGATGCGGAACGCCGGCGCCAAAATCGCGCACGCTGCTATCTGACGCGATCATCGTGAACGGCTGTCGCATTATGTTTTGAACGTCGTTCTCATCCATCACTCGATAGACCATCGCGGCGCCGCCCTTGTCATACATTTCCAATATCTGATCGATCTGCGCGTCGACAGTCTTTTTACCGCGGACCGTCTGTGTAATCTCGGCGATATTCTTGCCGTTGAATTCCGGATTCGGGCGATAGCTCGCGACGTACGCGAAACTGTAATCCTTAAAATGTTTTTTCTTCAGATCGCCTTTCATCTCGGTGATGATCCGCTTGCGGGTTTCAGCATCGGCGACACGTTTGCGTCCTTCCGAGCGGCCACCGGCGACCGCCCAGTTCGGTAGCCTCACATCGAGCGACGTCGACGAAGCCGTGTACGCATATTGATCGACCGTTACGGACAGGCCCCGTGCGCGTGCCGCGTTTACCAAGCCGATGGTCATCGGCGATTCACCCCACAAAGCCTTAGCCGAGATTTTGAAATGCGATATCTCGACCGGCATTTTCGCCTGTTCCCCGATATTGATCGCCTCCGTTATCGCCGCCGCTACGTCGTTTCCTTCATCGCGTATGTGACTCGCGTAAGTGCCTCCATATTTCGATGCGGCCTTTGCCAGTTCGACAACTTCGTCCGTCTTCGCGAATGTTCCCGGCACATAGATCAACCCCGTCGAGAGCCCGACCGCGCCATCTTTCATCGCTTGTTCGACGATCGCATTCATACTCCGCTGCTCTTCGAGAGTTGGCGCTCGATCATCCAGGCCCATCACCTTCGCGCGAACCGATCCGTGGGCGATCAGCGTTGCGAGATTCACTGCCAGCGGCGTTTTATTGAAGCGGCCGAGAAACTCGCCGATGTCGGTCTCCGAACCTCCGCAGTTTCCCGTTATCAACGACGTCACGCCCATTCGGACGAAATTCTCGGCGTTCGGATTTCCAAATATGTCCTCAACGTGTGTGTGAACGTCGATAAATCCGGGAGCCACGATCTGATCATGTGCGTCGATGGTATGCGTCGCCGAGCTCCGCTCGATGCGTCCGACCTTTACGATCCGGCCGTCTCTGATACCGATGTCGCCTCGAAACCACGGGTTGCCGGTACCGTCGATGATACGAGCGTTAGTGATGACGAGATCGAATTGCTGCGGTGCGTTGTGGGTTAAGACCGTAAGTGGGAACGCGATGCTAAGCATTAGAAACAAGGAAATGATTTTCATAAGAGTATTGAGTTGGCGCGGTCGCAGATTGGAACGCCGGCATCTTTCCGGCAACGCCACGCGAGAGGCGTAGCATGACAGCGACTCGACATTACAGTATGACTTTTCGTGCTTCGCACTCATGCCGGCAGGATGCCGGCGTTCCAGTCTCGCGTCACTGGATCTTTATGTTTACTGCAACCGTAAGCTCGGCGTCCGAAGCGTTTTGAACCTCCGCCGTCGATAATGCGAAAGAGAAATGACACTAGACTTTATTTGCTATCTCGATCATTTAGGGATTCGCCGCGGGTTTTTCTTCGTCAACCGAATATGCGCGGTGCAGATGAATTGGTTCGGCCGTTTTTCGAAGTCGCGTGTTCAGGATCTCGACGAGGACGGAGAAGGCCATCGCGAAATATATATAGCCCTTCGGGATATGCTGGCCCAATCCCTCGCCCACAAGGGTAACGCCAATTAATAGCAGAAACGCGAGGGCAAGCATCTTGATGGTCGGGCGCCGTTCAACAAAAGCCCCGATTGGCCCGGCAAAAAACATCATGGCGACGATGGAAATAACAACTGCCGCGATCATGATCCAGAGATTATCGACCATTCCGACGGCGGTTATCACGGAGTCTAGAGAAAATACGATGTCGAGCAGCGTTATCTGGACTATGACGCTGGCAAACGATGCATAGACTCGCTTCGAAGCATGTCCCTCTTCACCCTCGAGCGAACCGTGGATCTCATGCGTACTTTTTGCGATCAAAAACAGTCCACCGATCAGCAGCACCAGGTCGCGCCCCGAAATGTCTTTTCCGAAAGCTGAGAATAACGGTTCGGTAAGCCCGATTATCCACGACAGTGAAAGAAGCAGAAGGATCCGCATTACCAACGCCATCGTGAGGCCAATAAAGCGCGCCCGCGCCTGACGTTCGGGCGGAAGCTTGCCCGACAATATCGAAATAAAAATTACGTTGTCGATGCCGAGAACGAGCTCAAGCGCCGTCAGGGTCGCAAATGCGATCCAAATCTGAGGATCAGCCATCCATTCCATCAATTATTTCCTCTGTTACATTCAATATCGACATCCATCATCGCAGAAATCAAATCCGCATCTCCACTCAAAAAAAGCCGCTGGATCAGCTCCGGTAAGCTAAACTCCCGCGGACAAACGTGGCGACCGCCATTCCAAGAAAATCGCGGCCATCGAACGGCGTATTTCGTGATTTGGAACGGGACTCACTGTTTTTGTACGTCCAGTTTCTTTCCGGGTCGATGATGGTAACGTCGGCGATCGAGCCTGGCTTAAGGGTGCCGCGATCCTTCATTCGAAAGATCTTCGCGGGATTGGTGGAGCAGAGCTCGACCAGACGTGCGAGATCGATAACGCCTTTGTGAACGAGTTCGGTCATCGCAAGACCGATAGCAGTCTCAAGGCCGGTGATGCCGAACGGTGCACGGTCGTACTCAAGCGCCTTTTCGTCGGCGTGGTGCGGGGCGTGATCGGTCGCGATCGCGTCGATTGTTCCGTCACGCAATCCTTCGAGTATCGCTTC
>JBBKXD010000052.1:0-8485 GCA_037969295.1 Pyrinomonadaceae bacterium
CACCGCCACCACCACCGCCGTTGCGGTTGGTTTGGGGTTTCGCCTCATTTACTTTCAGCTCGCGTCCGTCGATCTCTTTCCCGTTAAGCTGCGAGATCGCATTTTGGCCTTCCTCTTGCGACGACATTTCGACAAAGCCAAATCCGCGCGAGCGGCCCGTTTCCCGGTCCTCGATAACGTTGGCCGACTGAACGGTTCCGACCGTTCCAAAAAGTTCGGTCAGTTCCTGAGCCGATGTATTGAAGGAAAGATTTCCTACGTAGAGTTTCATTTGTGTAATTTCCTTTCCCGGTCTGCCGGGTCTGCTATGAAGTGTCGAGGGCGGCTTGGGATCTCTTTACTTAGGAAAGGCCGGATCTCGGATACTCAAAAATTCTGAGAGCTACTTCTTGTGTTCTAACTAAGGCCTGCTCTCAAACTTATCCAAAAACCGTTAAAGACAAAGCGCGTCAAATAGCCGACGCGAGAGTAGGATTGCAAGCATACACACTGACACTTTATGCCCAAAATAGCAAGCCGTCGCTCGCGACGTGAATGACCAGAGGGCACATATTGCTGTGCGATAGACAAACCGGACCGTGCTCCCGACCAAGGCCGATCCGCACGAAGCGACCGCATCGGGCCCGTGTGTCAATGAAGCCGTCAGGATCGTTTACGCAGCTTCGGCTCCGCAACTCGCTCCCAGTTTTTCTTGTCTTAGGTGATGGCGAATGCAATGATTAGCGTAAGTCAGCTCCACCAATTGACGATTTTGAAGGGCGAAACCGCAAAGGCAACAGATGCATGCAGAAACATCTAAGGCGACCAATGTTCAAGAACGCTGTGCAAACTGCTGCGGATCAGGTAAGAGAGCAATGCTGAGCTGCATGGCGTGTCGCGGTCAAGGACGAATTCTTGTCGTCCAGCCTTCGAAAAGATGCCTGGAGTGTAGTGGCGGTGGAAGAAAGGGTATATATACCTGTTCACGCTGTATTGGTACCGGATGGCGCGGACACTCGCCTATCTAGTTACCCGCCTCGCTATCGCCAAAACTAATTTGCTATTTCCCGTAATTATCCGCATCCTAATGCTGAAATCCTACTCTTGCGTTAAAGACGCGCTTCTTCACTAACGGTTTTCTGGATTAGTTCGAGAGCAGGCCTTATATATCAGCAGAAGTGCTCTCAGATTTTTTGAGTTCCGAATCCGACCTTCACACGAAAGTTTCTTTCCGACGACAGATCCGCTTCGACCCGCTTCTATGCATTCCCCACAAAGGGAAGGAGAACAATATTTAAATGTCAGTTAAGTTACACGTAGGAAATATTTCCTTCAAAACAACCAACCAGGATCTCAGCGATCTCTTCGCTACCGTCGGCTCAGTCACTTCGTGCGAGATTATCGAGGACAGGGTGACCGGCCGCTCACGCGGTTTCGGTTTTGTCGAAATGGCGTCGCAAGCAGAAAGTGAGAATGCGATCGCCCAACTCAACGGCCGCGAGATCGACGGCCGCGAGATAACAGTGGCCTTGGCGAAACCGAAGGAACCGCGGTCCGCAGGCGGCGAGGTACGCGGCGATTACCAGAGCGACAACTATACCGGCTATACGTCGCGAGCTTACATGAGCTAACCGGCCGGTAAATCAATACCGAACGCCTCGCATGCTTGAGTGCATGCGAGGCGTTTTTCTGTTTACGGTATTGATGTCGGTTGCCTCTGCCGAGCCACCGCGATCCGAGTTCTTAGATGTCGTAATACATTGAAAACTCGAGCGGGTGAGGACGCAGTCGAAGCGGCGTGATCTCTTTCTCGCGCTTGTACGAGATCCACCGGTCGATCATCGTTGTCGTGAAGACGTCGCCTTTGAGCAGGAAGTCGTGATCCGCTTCCAGGGCTTTAAGGGCTTCATCAAGAGATCCCGGCAGGCTCGGGACGTTCGCCAGTTCTTCGGGCGGAAGATCGTAAATGTCCTTGTCGAGCGGTTCACCCGGATCGATTCTGTTCTGAATTCCGTCAAGCCCGGCCATCAGAAGCGCCGCAAAGGTGATGTACGGGTTGCAGCTTGGATCGGGCGGCCTGAACTCGAGTCGTTTTGCTTTAGGCGACTGGGAGAACATCGGTATCCGTACCGCAGCGGAACGATTTCTCGCCGAATAAGCGAGATTGACTGGAGCTTCGAAGCCGGGGACGAGGCGTTTGTAGCTGTTTGTGGTGGGTGCAGCAAACGCGACGAGCGCGGGTGCATGTTTCAGCAAACCGCCGATATAGAACTTTGCCATCTCCGAAAGACCCGCGTACTGATCGCCCGCAAACAGCGGATCTCCATCCTTCCACAGCGATTGGTGACAATGCATTCCCGAACCGTTATCGCCGTACAGCGGTTTCGGCATAAAGGTCGCTGTCTTGCCGTGGGCGACCGCCGTGTTCTTCACGACATTCTTGAAGAGCATTACGTTGTCGGCGGTGTGCAGGAGATTCGAGAAGCGGAAATCTATCTCGCACTGGCCGGCCGTAGCGACTTCGTGATGATGGCATTCGACGTCAATTCCAACCTCGGCGAGCGTCAGCGAAATCGCATTGCGAATTCCGATGAGGGTGTCGAGCGGAGCCACTGGAACATATCCTTCCTTCGCACGAATATGGAAACCGGCATTAATTACTCCGTCACCCGAACGCCCCGAGTTCCAATGCCCTTCTTCGCTGTTGAGAGTAAATCCCGCCGACTGTTGATTGTTGTGATAGGAGACGTCATCAAACACGAAGAACTCGGCTTCAGGGCCAAAATAAACCGTGTCGGCGACGCCGGTAAATTTCAAATAGCTCTCGGCGCGAACTGCCACCGATCGAGGGTCGAGGCCATAACCTTCCTTTGTTATGGGATCGACAACGTTTGCGATGAGGCCCACTGTGGGCTCTGACGCGAACGGATCTAGCCAGAATCGTGACGGGTCGGGGATCAAAAGCATGTCGGACTCATTTATCGCCGCCCAGCCGCGAAGACTTGATGCGTCGAAGCCAAAGCCCTCCTCAAATGAATCTTCGGTCAATTGGCTGATGGGGTACGTCAGGTGGTGCCAGGAACCCGGCAGGTCCGTAAAGCGGACCGATACAAACTTCGCTCCTTTGTCCGAAGCAAAGGTCAGTACATTCTTTGCGTTCATCTATATCTCCTAATAATTGTTTCTTCTATTGGTCTTTGAGCGCCCGCCGTTACAACGTAAAAAGCCGCGCGACCCTTGGTCGCGCGGTCTAGTTCAAATGATTCTCCTGCGACACCCTCATGTGCTGTGTGGATTGCAACGAGTGTGCCGTAACTGGGTGAAACGCGTAAATTAATGGGCGATTGAGCTTAGCTGAATCCGGCCAGGGTGTTGCTACAGCCGGTTACGACATTCCTGTCTGGAATGTTCATCACGCCAACAATATTGTCCGAAATCAGGGATTGAGTATCTCCTCTTTCTTCTGCGACGCAAAGGCCACGCTCCGGCCTCGAAAATTGACGAGTTGGACATTTTTCTGACCGTTATTATTAGCAAACTCCAACGCCTTTTGGAGAATTTCCCGCTTTTTGTCTTCCGCCATCTGATCCCAAACCGGTAGCGTTATTGCATAAAAGGTCTCCGAGGTCGCCCGGCCCGTCCGCATGTATTCTTTCAAGTCCGAGTTTTCGAGGCTCACGTCCTTTGCGCTCTCTGCGGACGACGTTTCCGACGATGGCTGACTCGACCAAAAGTAGAGCGCGGTGCTTACAAGCACGACGACAATCGTCGCCAACAAAAGCCATTTATTTACAGCAAACAACTCGAATGTAATCAACGGGGTTTTATTTTTCCTGGCTTCGCGGTCGGTTCGATTCACCTCGGTGCTGCGAGGCTCTCCGCCGTCCGTCACTTCCCCGTCCTCGGACTCCGGTAAATTTTTGAGCACGTCCACAAGCTGTAAAGTCTTTGCGGCGGCATCGGAAATAATCTGGTCGTACTCGTAGCCGTATTTTTCCTCGATGCTTTCCGGATTTGTTCTCTCCCTCTCGAGGCGAATCAAGTCGACGAACTTGTTGCCGATCTTTGTATTGCAATCGATGGTCGCGGCGACAACCTCCGGCGCGAAGAAAATCTCCCCCGTGGCTTCCTTAAATGCATGAACCCTTTTGAAGAAGTCGTTTTGAATAAGCTGGTCAAAGGTCAGCGAACTTTCCGCTTCCGCCACTCGGTCTTCAAAGCCGGCGACGATGGCGCGGGCCTTCAGCGGCACGTCATCGGCTGAATACAACGCGACGCTGGACCAGTTCGCGTAAAGTGTCTTCACATGCCCGATCATTTCCGCTCGGCCGAACAACACCTTTCGTTTATCGCCCGAGGCCTCGCGAGAAAAAAGGCGAGTCATTACGAAGTCGAATTTCGCACGCGTGCGTTCAGAGAATGCCGAATTGCGGTAAAACCGGCCGACAGCGAGAAGAGCCTGCGAGCTGAGAATCGGGCGAGAGTTTTCGCAGAACCGCCTGAGGTTGGCTACCGATATCTTACTATCGCGTGCGGAGAGGGCCGAGCTCCAGGCCTCCGTTTCGCGCATCAGGTGAAACTCCGCTTCGGCATACTCGGTCGTAGTGGAATCACCCTCGACCTGAAGAAACTTATGGAGAGCCGTTTTGGCCCGTAAGTCATCGTACGTCCCGGGCACGATTCTCATATACTCGCGCTCGATACCTGAGAGAACATGCTCAACCATCTGCAGGCTCGATACTTCTTCCAGCGCCCGCTTCCGATAGAAGTCGCGCTCAGCATCCTCGGACGCCAAGGCGGGCTCAGATTCCGAACTTGGTGTTTCGTCCGCCTGAACCGATCCGTTTTGCGAAGCTCTACTTTCAGCCGTGAACGTCTGCGACGAACGGCCCTCATCCTCGATCACGTTGGTTTGCGAGCTCCGCAGATCCATGATCGTATCCTCGAGTAGATTTTCTTCCCTGAGCTCTTCGATCAGGTCTTCAAAAACATTCATCTTTGGTGATTTAGGTCCAGGGAGCTGGTTATCTTGCTAATTGTCGGGGCCACCTGTCGGATAGACTTGTACTATTCGCCCGGTTTGGTTCAGCTCGAACCGGTAAACAGCGTCGCCCGCGACGTCTCGTGTCGCGCTTATTAAAAACTCCGTGGCGAGTTCCGCGTCGTCGGGCCTCACGGGCGTCATCTCGAAAACATATTTTCCTCGGACAAGGCGGTCACCGACAATCGTTCCCACGCCGTTGCTCAAAGTAGCGTTGATCTCATCCAGCCTGCCAAATCGATTGTGTTGGGTATAAAAGGAAACTTGCGTTGATGCGATCGTTCGCATTGTGCCAAACGCCGATCCGTTTTCGGCCGCCCACATGCCTTTTTGATAGGCGGGCACCGCCAACGCCGCAATGAGCCCAACTATTACTACTACCAGCAGCAGCTCGATCAATGAAAAGCCCGATTCCCCTTTCCTGTTCATAGATTCACCTCATCAAACTGACACTTTCTGACACCATTTTTTGACAGCTTTCCCACCTTCGATTTCCCCGCCCCCTCGAATAGCCGATAAATGCTGGGTCGGATGGAAGCCACTGGTAAGGGATTCCATCTCCGCTACGACGGAATTGCAAGGCTTATGCCAGTGCAAGGACCTACGGGAACCGTCCGAAAACTTTGTGTTGTTTCACTTTTTGTTTTTTGTTAGATTTTTACTAAGCTTTAGGTTTTCGTCTTAAGTCTTCGACAATCGGAGTCAGACGCGGGAGTATGGCAAATTGAGCTCAGTTATAGAACGCACCGTCGAAACGTACGGTATCGAGAATTGGGGAGCCGACTATTTCGGAGTCAACCGTAAAGGAAATCTGGTTGTAAATTCCCCTGACAATGCCAACCTTACCGCAGATGTCAAAGAAATTATCGATGATCTCGCAAAGCGTGGAATAAACACACCGGTATTACTTCGTTTTCCCCAACTCCTTTTTGGGCAGATCCGAAAACTGCAAACAGCATTTAAGAAATCTATCCGCGAGTTCGGATATGAAGGCGATCATATGTGCGTTTACCCGATGAAGGTAAACCAGAATCGTGCCGTGATAGAGGAGTATCTGAAGGAAGGCTCGAGGTATAACTTTGGTTTAGAAGCCGGTTCTAAAGCAGAACTCTACGCGGCACTCGCACTCGACCAGGCCGAAGAGAGCCTGCTCGTATTAAATGGGTTTAAGGATCGCGATTTTATCAAACTTGCGTTTGCCGGAGCCAGCGCCGGAAAGAGAGTAGTGATCGTCATCGAGAAAATGTCCGAGCTTGAGCACACTCTTAATTTAGTGGCCGAGTTCACGGCGGAGAATCCAGACACAGCTCTCCCGATGGTAGGCGTTCGAGTAAAACTTTATTCGAAGGGCACGGGAAAATGGGAGAAATCCGGTGGAGAAGCGGCTAAGTTTGGTCTGACGACAACTGAGATCCTTGATGTGATCCGACAGCTTCAGGAGGCCGGCCGGATCGATATGCTGAAGCTCCTGCATTTCCACATCGGCTCGCAGTTGACCGATATCAAGCGCATCAAGAATGCGATGAAAGAAGCTGCTCGAACTTACGCGAAGATCCGCCAGATGGGGATTCCGATCGATTTCCTTGACGTTGGCGGCGGCATGGCGGTCGATTACGACGGATCTCGGACGTCGTTCGAATCATCTGCCAATTACAATGCCCGCGAGTTCGCTAACGACGTCATCTACGTGATCAAGACGGTATGCGATGACGAGAATGTGCCGCATCCGACGATCATCCAGGAGTCTGGCCGCTATCTATCCGCGTATCACGCGATGCTGGTCACCAATATTCAGGACGAGATAGAGACCGTCGTTGAAGACCTCACGCCGATGACGATCGACGAGGAGGACCCGCCAGTCATACGCGAACTCCACGATCTCCGCGAAACTATAAATGGGAAGAATTATCGCGAGTACTATCACGACGCTCTTGAGCATCGCGAGGCCCTGTTTACCATGTTTGATCTGGGTTTGATCGACCTCGTAGCCAAAGGGAAAGGCGAAGTTCTTTTTTGGGACGTATGTGAGAAAGCCGACCAGTTTGCTCAACAAAAAAAGTACGTATCGGAAGAGTTTGCCGACCTCCGCCGGCTCTTGTGCGCAAAATATCTGGCAAACTTCTCGGTTTTCCGATCGATGCCGGACAATTGGGCTCTCGAACAGCTATTCCCAATCATTCCAATACATAAACTCAACAAAAAGCCTACGGAATATGCTACGCTATGTGACATAACCTGCGATTCCGATGGCGTTGTCGATAAGTTTGTGGATCTGCACGATATCAAACCGGTGCTTGAGCTTCACAAACTGGTCAAGAACGAACCTTATTACTTGGCGATGATGCTGGTCGGGGCTTATCAGGAAGTTATGGGTAACAACCATAACCTGTTCGGAGTTCCCCACGAAGCCCACATCTTTATCGGTGAAGACGGACACATCATACGAAAGGTGATTTACGGTGCGACGCTTGCCGACACGTTAAGTACTGTTCGTTTTGACACAAACCAGCTTCACGACCAATTTCGGCGGGCGGTGATGAAACGAATAAAAAGTGGAGCGCTTTCGACTAAGGAAGGAAATCAACTGATCGAGTTTTACGAGAATCAGGCGGAAAGCTACACATACCTGACGCCGAACGGAAGCGAAAATTGAAACTACTTTGCTCTTATATTTAGTATTTAAAAATAATTTTTTTGGAGAATCATAATGGCCGCTCAAAAGAAAACTAAAGCTTCGAAATATCTTACTGTCCCGACCAGACCCGTTCCCATCGATCGGGACCGCTCTGTTGCGGGATTGTTGGAAAAAATGGAAGGCGCCGGATTCGGTGCGAAGCAGCTTGCGGAAGCTCACAGGATCTGGCTTGACATGCTCGACGACAATTCGACGATTTACTTGTGCGGGTCTGGAAATCTCATCACGTCAGGTATGCGGCGGCTCTTGGCGTATGTCATCAAGAACAGGTTCGTCGACGTTATAGTGATGTCGGGAACCGTTCTTTTTCATGACATTCACGAAACTCTCGGCCGAAATCATTACCAAGCTCACCCGAGCATGGCGGACGATGAACTTGAAGCATCGGACGTAGCCCGTGTCGGCGATCTGCTGGCTAATCGCGACGAATATCGTGAAGCAGACGAGTGGGTTGGGAGCGTCATCAATCAGCTCGACTCGAGCCGGGCCTATTCGGTTCGCGAGTTCTTGTTGCTGATGGGACGCGAGCTTGCCGAGATCGCGCATGAAGACGGCATCATGACGTCTTCATTCAAGGCTCGGATTCCAGTATTTTGTCCCGATCTTCTTAGCACGGAATTGTCCGTCGGCATCGCACGAGCGCGGTTCGAAAAGAAATCGCAGTTCACTTTTGATACGACGGCCGACACCATGGAGATGATGCAGATAGCGCAGAAGACGCGTAACTCCGGCGTTATCACACTCGGAAGCTCGTGCAGCCAAAATATGCT
>JBBKXD010000053.1:0-9472 GCA_037969295.1 Pyrinomonadaceae bacterium
AGTTCGACAAAGTCCTCGAAAATTTCTGCGAGCAGATCGTTGGAATATGGACGATCTGGATGCCGGGCAGTTTGAACGCGTTCCATCGCGGTCTTGTCGCTGTCTTTTGCCATAAGTACTGCACTCATAATATCCAATTAACCTCACAGCCGCGATTTCGTAATTGGTTTTCCAGATGGCTTGACCCCTGGACTCGAATCGGCTGTGAGTGAAGCTTGATCTTCAAGTCGTTTACGGAGAGGTCAAGATAAACTTCGCACTTGCCCGTCGCGCTATTCAGGATCGAAAGCAGCTCGTGAAGATATTCGTCGTTAACTAATTTCGCCGGCAGCGTTATGTCGACCGATTTCGCGTTTCCGGGCAGGGCCTCCCGAAGCGATCGAGCTTCGCTCAGGATGATCGTGATATCCATCCCTTCCGCTGACTCAACTCGCCCCTCAACAATAAGAAGCTCGTCATTTTTTAGCAGATTTGAAAACTTCCCATACGCCTCGGACCATGCAAGACATTTAACGCCGCCAGATTCGTCCTCGAATCGAAACATACAAAATCGGTTGCCCTTTTTGCTCTGACGGACCTGGAAACCCGATACGATGCCTGCCAGCACGATCGTATCACCCGGACGCAGCTCGCCATGATCGGCGATGTTCCTGATACGCAATCCGGTGACTATATCCTTGTAGTTATCGAGTGGATGAACCGACAAATAGAATCCGACTGCGGCTTTCTCCTGCGTTGAGATCTCTGTCTGCGACCACGGCCGAACGTCGGGAAGTGACTGCTCGAAAACGTCTGTGGCGCTGTCTGTACCAAAAAGAGCGTTCTGCCCACGATCCCGATCACTCCAGGCTTTCTGGCTGACAGAAAGGGCGAGGTCGATCCCTTTAAACAAATTTGCACGCCATTGGCCGACCGACATTTCTTCGGGGATGAGTGAATCGAACGCTCCCGACGTGATCAAGCTTTCTAGGCCCCGGCGGCCTATCGCGCCCTGATCGATCCTCGAGACAAAGTCGAAAAGGGAAGTAAACTTAACTTCCTTTCTAGCCTCGACGACTGCCTTAACCGTCGCGGAGCCAATCCCCTTAATGGCACTCAGGCCGAACCGCACCGCTTCGTCAGACGGGGTAAACCCCTCGTCGCTTTCGTTCACATCGGGCGGCAGAAGTCGGAGGCTCATCGATCTGAGCTCGGTAGAATACTTATAAACTTTCGCACTGTCGTCGGCTTCATGAGAGAGTACAGCGGCGTAAAAATATGCCGGATAATGGACCTTCAAGTAAGCGGTCTGGAACGCAAGATATGCATAGGCAATCGAGTGGCTTCGGTTAAACCCGTAGTCCGCGAATTGCGCCATGAGCTTGAAGATCGATTCGGCTTTATCTTTAGCGATCTTGTTCGCGACCGCTCCGGAAATAAACTTTTCTTCATGGACCGCCATCTCCTCGCGCTTCTTCTTGCCCATCGCGCGACGCATCATGTCAGCTTCGCCAAGACTATAGCCAGCCAGTTTTTGCGCGAGCTGCATGATCTGTTCCTGGTAGACGAGAACGCCGTATGTGTTGGCAAGAATCTCCTTCATTTCAGGGATCAGATAGCGAACCTGTTTTTCGCCGCGATGACGGGCGATATAGTCGTCGATCATGCCACCGTCGATCGGGCCGGGTCGATAGAGTGCGTTCAAAGCCGAAAGATCTTCGAGCTCCTTTGGCTTCAGACGGCGGCAGATCTCCTGCATACCGCCGGATTCAAACTGGAACACTGCGTCCGTCCGGCCATCACCGAACAATTGCATTGTCTTTTCGTCGTTGAGCGAGATCGTGCTCCAATCGATCTGTATACCTGTGCGCTCCCGCAGCGACAAAAGACAATCGTTTATGACGGTGAGAGTCGTTAGCGCCAGGAAATCCATCTTCAACATTCCAACCTTTTCAAGATCGTTCATTGAATACTGGCTCGTTAATTCATCCTTCGCCGATACCGCGACTGGAACGATCTCGTGCAGAGGCTTGGGTGAGATCACCACGCCTGCGGCATGGACGGACGAGTGCCGCGCACAGCCTTCCAGTTTTAGCGCGAGATCTACAAGGTCCTTTATCTTAGAATCGGAAGCTATTGACGCCTTCAATTCGGGGACCATTTCTATCGCCTGCGAGATGCTGACGTTTCGGCCTCGGATCGGGGGGGGAATGAGCTTAGCTACTTTTTCGACATCGCCATACGGCACGTTTAGCGCGCGGCCGACGTCTTTTATCGCCGCTCTAGACGCCATCGTTCCGAACGTGATTATTTGGCAGACGGACTCTCGGCCGTAAACCTTCGTCACGTGATTGATCACGTCGCCGCGACCCCGAATACAAAAGTCGATGTCGATGTCAGGCATCGATATCCGCTCAGGATTGAGAAATCGTTCGAAGAGTAGATCGTATTGCAGTGGATCAATGTCGGTGATGCCCAGACAATACGCGACGAGCGATCCGGCCGCCGACCCGCGGCCCGGCCCGACGGGAATGTCATTCTCTTTTGCGTACTTGATGAAGTCCCAGGTGATCAGAAAATAATCCTGAAAACCCATCTTTCGGATCACGGCGAACTCGCGCGTAATACGAGCGGAGTAGTCTTCCAGCGAATACTTCAATTTCCCCGCTTCCTGCATCGGAAGCCACACCTTTTCTTTCCGTTCTTCGAAGCCGACCGCCACGACCGACTCGAAATACTCGTCACGTGATAAGACCACGTCATCTGGAATCGGGTACACGGGAAGTATAAAACTGTCGCCGTCTGCCGAGAGCTCAAACTGGCACTGTTCAGCGATGGCGAGAGTATTGGTCAACGCTTGCGGAACTTCACTTCCAAAAATCTCCCACATCTCGCTGGCCGATCGAAGATAGTAATTCGAACTGGGAAGCGTATAACGTTCATCGCTAAGAGTACGACCGTCACCGATACAGAGAAGGACCTCGTGAGCGCGGGCATCATCCTTATTCAGATAATGCGCGTCGTTTGCCGCAACTAGTGGAATTTGATTCTTGCCTGCAAGGTCAACCAAACCGCGTACGAGAGAACGGCCCTCGTCGATCCCGTTGTCGGCGATCTCGATGTAAAAGTCTTTTCCAAATATCTCTTTGTACTTCTCGGCCGCTTCTTGAGCCCTTGCCGGGTCTCCTTGCCGCAGGAAATGCGCGAGGGCCCCGTTCGCTCCGCCAGAAAGAGCCACGAGGCCGCCGCTGTGTTCAGAGAGGATCTCGTTATCGATACGCGGTTTGTGGTGAAGTCCTTCGGTAAACGCCTTTGAAGATAGATATACAAGGTTCTGGTAGCCCTCGAGGTCTTTCGCCAGCAGGACCAAATTATAGTACGGCCGCTCGCCGGCACGGACGGCCGAATCACGATCAAATCGGCTGCCGTAAGTGACAAAAGCTTCGTATCCGATGATAGGTCGGACCTTCGCCTCCTTCATTGTTTTATAGAAGGAAACCGCACCGTACATGTTTCCGTAATCGGTCAAAGCGCACGCCTGCATACCGAGTTCGGTCAGTCGCGCGGCGAGAGGCTTCAATTTGATTGTGCTTTGTAAAAGACTATAATCTGAGTGCAGATGAAGGTGGACGAAATCTCTCGATTTGAAGTTTAGTGGATCCATTTCTCGCTCGGCTATGAAGAAAGTCTATCTCGAAACCTTCGGCTGTCAAATGAATGTTTCCGATTCGGAAAGAGTCGCCACATCACTTGCCGCGTCAGGATTTGAGGTCACATCAGACGAGAATTTCGCGGACGTCATCCTCATAAATACGTGCTCGGTTCGGGAGAAGGCAGAGCAGAAACTTTACAGCAGAATCGGCCGGATCCGCAATTCGCGAAGCGAAATGCCCATCGTTGGCGTCATGGGATGCGTCGCCCAGCTCGAAGGCGAAACTTTATTCAATAAGATCGAGGGACTAGATTTCGTGATCGGGACGAGGGCAGTTGGCCGCGTAGCGGACGCTATTGAGAAAGTTCTGGACGGAACCGATCAGGTCGCGGATCTCGGCGAACGTGAACTGGACTACGACTGGTCGGTCTCGGATTCGCAGCGGCACTCGCCTTATGTAGCGTTCGTTCCGATCATCGAAGGATGTAATAAATTCTGCACATACTGCATTGTGCCGTTCTCTCGCGGTCGGGAAGTAAGCCTTGCCGCTTCGGAGATCATCCGGAATGTTCTCGAACTGCGCAGACAGGGAGTAAAAGAGATCCATTTGATCGGGCAAAACGTAAATAGTTACCGTCCGACCAACGATTCCGGGTTGGAAGCGTTCCGCGGTGCCACGCCTTTCTCGCGTCTACTGCGGGCAGTTTCCGCAACCGGCATCGAGCGTATAAAGTTCAATACGTCCTTTCCACGTGATTTTCATCCCGACATCATCGATGCGATAAATGAGAACGAGAACTTGTGCAACTGGGTGCATCTGCCCGTGCAATCGGGAAGCGACCGTGTTTTGAAGCGAATGAAGCGCGGGCATACGATCGACAGCTATTTTCGAAAGATCGACAAGTTGAGAGATTCCGCGAGGGACGTCGCACTGACGACAGACATCATCGTCGGGTTTCCGGGCGAGACCGAAGACGACTTCGAGAGAACGAAGAAGGCCGTGGAATACTGCGGCTTCGACTCCGCGTATATTTTTAAATATTCGCCACGGCCTGGCACCCCGGCTTTCGATATGGATGACGACGTAACGCCCGGCGAAAAGAAGCTCCGATTTATGGAGCTCGAGACAGTTCAGAAATCCAGTCAGAACGTGCGGCTCCAGCGTTATCTTGGCAAAACGATCCAGGTGCTCGCGGAGAAAGTATCCAGTCGAAGCGCGGACGATATAACCGGGCATTCAACGTGTCACAAGCTTGTCAATTTTCATGGATCCGGAGATTTAATCGGAAACCTTGTTGATGTTAGAATTCGGGAGTTAAAGGCGAACTCATTGTTCGGCGAAGTGTGTTAAGAACGTGAGCGAGGACAACAATCTGATCGAAGTAAAAATCGGGGCGCTGATAATGGACCCCAACACGAACACACCGATCGTGGTGCTGAAGGGTGTTGAATCTGAAACCGTTCTTCCGATCTGGGTTGGAGCCTTCGAGGCGAATGCCATAGCTCTTGAGATCGAGAAGATCGTGCCGCAGCGACCTATGACGCACGACCTGCTTCGTAACGTCATTATCGAATGCGGGCTTGTCGCATCCCGTGTTATAGTGACTGATCTGCAGGAGAATACGTTCTACGCGGTAGTCGAACTAAGGGATAACGAGGGAGAGATTGTTTCAATGGATGCTCGTCCTTCGGACGCGATCGCCCTCGCACTGAGGCTCGATTGTCCGATATTTGTTAAGCAATCCGTGATCGACCTTTCGGCATCTTCCAACCCGCTCGATGCGGAGCCCGAAACTGGTGAGCCAGCATCCGGTGCTGAAGAGTGGCCGGACTTGATCGGCTAGGTTTTCTCAATGTATCGTGGCACACCCTGACGACGATACATCTCGCACAAAATGATAATCGTAATCGCGAACCAGAAAGGCGGTGTGGGCAAGACCACGACTGCGATCAATCTCGCCGCCGCCCTCGCAAGCCCGCGAAGAAAAGTACTGCTCATCGATCTCGATCCTCAAAGCAACAGTTCGTTGTCTTTCATCGATCCTGCACGCGTCAACGGCGGAGCGTACGAACTTTTTACCGAGCCCGACCGGCCGCTCGAAGAGCTTGTTTACGAGACCAACACCGTGGGCCTCTCGATAATTCCGTCTCGCATCAGTCTCGCAAAACTTGAATCTAAACTGATCGGTGACTTCGACGCTGCGTTCAAACTGCGTGACCGTATTGAGAAGCTGAAAGGGAAGTTCGACATAATCGTCGTCGACACACCACCGACGCTCGGCATTCTGACGGTCAACGGAATGGTCGCTGCTCAACACATCATCATTCCGATCCAGTCTTCCTATTTTGCATTGGAGGGAACTGACGACCTGCTGGAAACGATCGAGAAGATCAAGTCTCGGCCGAATCCGGATCTGAACCTGCTCGGCGTCGTCGTTACCCTTTTCGATCGTAGAACGACGATATCTAAGGATGTCGAAGCTCACATTCGGAGCGTCTTTGGCCGGAAAGCCTTCAAGACCGTTATTTCCCGCAGCGTTCGGCTTGAAGAGGCCCCGGCTCACAAAAAACCGATTTTCGATTATGCCCCGCGCTCGTCAGGCGCGGCTGAATACGAGAGCCTTTCAAAGGAGGTGCTTAAACGTGTCTAAAGCCGGATTACCGATCGGAGTAAAAATGCGCCACGACTCGCATTACGTTGAACAAATAGCCGCAAAATCGCGGTCAGTCGGCCGAACCATCCCGATTACGTCCATCTTTCCGAACCCGGAACAACCGCGAAGCGAGTTCGGTGACTTGACCGAGTTGAGGGATTCGATCAAAGAGAAAGGCGTGTTAGAGCCGCTACTCGTCAGGCCGACCGACGAGGGCAAGTTCATGATCATTGCGGGCGAACGCCGTTGGCGTGCCTCGCAGTTGGCGGGCCTCGATGAAGTACCATGTATCGAGATGGATGTTGACGATAAGGCTCTCGCAGAGATTGCCTTGATCGAGAACCTTCAGCGTAAGGATTTAACCGTTTGGGAAGAAGCTGACGGACTCGCGGCGCTTAAAGAGAAATTTGGCTACACGCAGGACGAAATAGCCCAAAAGATCAGCAAGGGCCGAACGACAGTCACCGAGCTTTTGACGATTGCCGGCCTCCCGGCCGAGATTCGGAACCGCTGTAAGTCCGGGAACATCAATGCGAAAGCGATGCTGCTGGAAGTTGCGAGACAGTTCGACGAAGCCGCGATGTTTGATTTCCTCGAACGCGTCGCCGGAGGAAAGCGCGAAAAGAAGCCTGCCGGGACTATAAAGTCCGTGAAGAAAGAGCCGGCCGACTCGCAGCCCAGCATTAACGGAACAAGTTTCCATTACGCTCCCGCGGGGAAAGGCTTCGCCATTGAGGTCAGATTCGACAATTCGGCAGATCGCAATAAGCGATCGGTTCTTCAAGCGCTTAAGCAGGCCTTTGAAGAAGTAAAGAACGACGCGGTGGACATCTAACCCGCTAGCTTACATAATCCCTATTATCGGACGCAGCATATGCAGGCGAGCAGACCCTGCAGCCTCTTCCCCAAGGCCTTGCCAACCCTCTAACCGTCACTCTGCGGTTTGCTTTGACACTTCACTGGTAAGAAGCTAAAATTACCGTTTTGTTAACTACACCGACATCAAACTAATAGACACTCATAAGGAGTTAGACAAAGCATTGAGTAACGGAAATTTTCTATTCACGTCCGAATCGGTCACCGAAGGCCACCCGGACAAAATTGCCGATAATATTTCGGACGCGATCCTGGATGCGATCCTGACACAAGATCCGACTGCTCGCGTGGCGTGCGAAACCCTGGTTACAACCGGCTTGGCTGTTGTTGCCGGCGAAATCACCACGACAGCCACGGTCAACTACAAGCAGATCATTCGAGACACGATCAGTGAGATCGGCTATAACGACGCCTCATTCGGCTATGACGCCAACACCTGTAGCGTGGTTGATGCGATAGGCACTCAGTCACCTGATATTGCACAGGGTGTTGATACGGGTGGTGCCGGTGACCAGGGCCTGATGTTCGGGTTTGCTTGTAACGAGACGCCTGAACTCATGCCGATGCCGATCCAGCTCGCGCATAATCTAACACGAAAGCTTTCCGAGGTCCGTCGGGACGGCACAATTCCCTATTTGCGGCCGGATGGAAAATCGCAAGTCTCAGTCGAGTATCGCGATGGACGCCCATTTCGTGTCGAGGCCGTTGTTGTCTCTACACAGACGGGGGAGGTAGATATCGAGACGATCCGCAAGGACGTGATGGAGCACGTTATTAATGCGACGATTCCGAGCGACCTCCTCGACGAAAATACGAAGTATCACATTAACCCGACCGGGCGTTTCGTCGTCGGCGGTCCGATGGGAGACGCCGGCGTCACTGGGCGTAAGATCATCGTCGACACGTATGGCGGATATGCACCTCACGGCGGCGGGGCGTTTTCCGGCAAGGATCCAACTAAGGTTGATCGCTCTGCAGCGTATATGGCGCGTTACATCGCAAAGAATATAGTTGCAGCCGGCTTGGCTGAGAAATGTACGGTGCAGCTCGCGTACGCAATAGGTGTCGCCGACCCTGTGTCCGTTTTGATTGACACTCACGGAACGGGAAAAGTCGATGAAACAAAACTTTCAGACGCTGTCCGGAAGCATTTCGCCTTAACCCCAAAAGGCATTATCGAAATGCTCGACCTGCAGCGTCCGATTTTTAAGCAGACCGCCAGATTCGGTCACTTTGGCCGAACGAATGACGAATTCACGTGGGAAAAAACCGACCGAGCCGATGCCCTGCTTAACGCTCTGAGTAATGGGGCGGCGGGATAGGAATAGTTTTCCGACTTATGGGGAAATTGTGGAGATAGCTCAAGGGACAGGCGGCAGCCTGTCCAACTTTTTAATAATATGGCAACTGAACAACCTTCAATTCAATACGACATAAAAGATATCAATCTTGCGCCCCAGGGAAAGCAGCGCATCGAATGGGCTGACCGGGAGATGCCGGTTCTGCGTTTGATTCGGGAGCGATTCGCGACCGAAAAGCCTTTGACAGGCGTTAAGCTTGTCGCGTGTGCGCACATTACGACCGAAACCGCCAATCTCGCCCGTACGCTGCAAGCTGGCGGAGCCGAAGCGCTTTTAATTGCGTCGAATCCTCTTTCTACCCAGGATGATGTTGCCGCTTCGCTTGTCGCCGACTGGGGCATTCCCGTGATGGCGATCAAGGGCGAATCGATCGAGACCTACGTCAGTCACGTGCGGGCCGCGCTCGACACTAATCCGAACATGATCATCGACGACGGCTCGGATGTTATCGCGACGATGTTGAAGGAAAAGAAGGATCTGACGAAGAACCTGATCGGTTCGACGGAAGAGACAACGACGGGTATCGTGCGGCTTAAGGCGATGCAGAAGGCCGGCGTCCTCAACTTCCCTTCCATCGCAGTCAATGACGCACAAACTAAGCATTTCTTCGACAACCGTTACGGAACCGGGCAGTCCACACTCGACGGTATAATCCGGGCAACGAACATTCTTCTCGCGGGAAAGGCGTTAGTTGTTGTCGGTTACGGCTGGTGTGGAAAGGGTGTCGCGATGCGTGCACGGGGCATGGGAGCGAACGTAATTGTTACCGAAATCGATCCTATCAAAGCGATCGAAGCTGTTATGGACGGCTTTCGCGTACTGCCAATGAAGGAAGCGTGCAAGGTTGGTGATTTCTTCGTCACGGTCACCGGTAACCGGCACGTCATCGATAAGGAACACTTCGAAACTATGAAGAACGGAGCGATCGTGTGCAATAGCGGACACTTCGA
>JBBKXD010000054.1:0-5128 GCA_037969295.1 Pyrinomonadaceae bacterium
GGCATCTCGTACTGGCTCTACAGTTCGCTTGCTTCCGCGCACGCTCACGACAAATCGAACCAGTTTATTGTTATCGAGAAGGGCGCTTCGCCGTCCGCCATCGTCGACAGGCTCGCGGCCGAAGGTGTAATCGCCAGTCCGCTAGCAACACGACTCTATTTGCGAACCATCGGAAACGCTGCAGGCCTGCAGGCAGGCGAGTATCAATTCGCGTCCCCGATAACTCCGCTACAGGTTTTGAAAGAGCTGGAAAAAGGCGAAACACAGACCATCAAGCTGACGATTCCCGAAGGATTTACCCGTTTCGACATCGCCAAGCGAATAGTTGAAAAGTTCGGCACTCCTGACGCGAACTCAACCGATAGCAGCATGACTCTGTTCACCGATCAGCAAGTGCTGCTTTTGATGGAAGACACTGACCTTATCCGCGACATCGCCCCTGAAGCCCGCAATCTCGAAGGCTATATGTATCCAAGCACGTACAGCCTTAAGCGAGGATCGAAGCCCGACGACGTGATCAAGATGATGGTCGAGCAGTTTCGAAAAGTCTGGAAGCCTGAATGGACAGAATCGGCGAAGGCGATCGGGCGAACCCCGCATGAGATCGTAACCATTGCTTCGCTGATAGAAACTGAGTCGGGAGTCGAGAGCGAGCGTCCGATCGTTTCGTCCGTTATTTATAACCGACTTTCGAAAAGCATCCCGCTTGGGATCGACCAGACTGTCGTATATGTCGCCAAGATGCAGAACCGTTGGGAAGGCACGATAAATCGCAGCGATCTCGAAGTAAATTCGCCCTATAACACGCGAAAATATGGTGGAATTCCGCCCGGCCCGATCTCATCCGTGTCGGAAAGCGCGATCACGGCGGCCTTAAATCCCGCGAAGACCGATTACATTTACTACGTTCGAAACGTGCAGCTCGACGACGGCTCACATTGGTTCTACGCTTCTGCTGCAGAGTTTGAGCGTGGGAAAGCGGAGTATCAACGCTGGTTGGAAAAGGAGCGGCAGGAAAAGAGAAAGGCAGAATCCAACCCGCAATGATCAAACTACTCGCTCTTGATCTCGACGGCACAGTCCTCAACTCGCGTGGCCAGATGCCGGAAGCTAATCGAATCGCGATTCGTGCCGCCGAAGATCGTGGCGTGCTTGTAACGATCGCCACCGGCCGGCGTTTTCGTGACGGACGCCCGGTCGGTATAAAGCTCGGGCTGAACGCACCGCTTATTACGCACAACGGCGCACTCTTGAAGTACGCCGACTCGCTTGAAACGGTGTCAGCTTCCCTGCTCGAAAATGAAACCGCGCTCGAGATCGTACGGGTTGGCAAAGAATTCGGCGGAGATGCTCTTGTCAGTGCTGATCCGCATGGTAAAGGAGCTTTGTTTTACGACCGTATCTCCGAGGACAATATTCCACTTCAAAAATATCTTCGTTGGGCGAAATCGTTGCACGGTAGCGAAGCGGAGGAGGCAGTATCTCATGTCGCGAATCTAAGCGAGATATTGCACGCACATGAAGTGATCCATATTTCGTTTTCGGGCAGCTGCAAACGGATGGCGGAGATGGCCGAGGTTCTAAGGGATGAGCTGGGAGTTGCGATTACCCTTCTCTCGACGATCTATCCGCGTCTCGATTTTACTTTGATAGATATTCTCCCGCCTGATGCATCAAAGGGAAAAGGCGTGGAGAAGCTAGCTTTGCTCAATCAACTCGCACCCGAGAACGTGATGGCTATCGGGGACAACTTCAACGACATCGAGATGCTCGAGTTCGCCGGCACGCCGGTCGTTATGGGAAATGCCGACCCTCGTTTGCTAGAACGCGGTGAATTTTATACAACTGTTAGTAATGACGAGAACGGCGTGGCCGCCGCGATCGAGCGATTTATTCTGATAGAGGAGAAATATTAAGTGGCTAATAGAACAGTGGTTATTGAGACGAACAAGGGGACGATAAAGATCGAGCTTCTCGAACAGGACGCACCGAAGACGACCGAGAACTTCAGGCTTCTGGCGGAGAAGAACTATTACGATGGCGTTATTTTCCATCGCGTCATAAAGAATTTCATGATTCAGGGCGGCGATCCGCTTGGCGAGGGGTTCGGAGGCGAATCGGCTTGGGGTGGTAAGTTCGACGACGAGATCGACCGCGGGTCGGAATTGTACGGCGGCGTTTATGAAAAGGGTACGGTTGCAATGGCGAATTCCGGCCCGAATACCAACGGCTCACAATTCTTCATAATGCACGTCGATTATCCACTGCCGCCGGCTTACGCCAAGTTCGGCAAAGTAATCGAAGGACAGGACGTCGTCGATGCGATCGCGGACAGCGAGAAGGATCATAAAGATAAGCCGGTCGAACCGGTGGTCATGAACAAGGTCACGATCGAGGACGGCTCGGCGTAGTGAAGGCGGTTGTGCAGCGCGTATCGCGGGCCAAAGTTACGGTCGATGGCGAGACGACGGGTGAGATCGCAGGTGGTTTGCTCATTCTGCTCGGTGTCGGGAAGGATGATATGGAAGCCGACGCGGATCATCTAGCTGACAAGATCGCCAACTTAAGGATCTTTGACGACCGCGACGGTAAGATGAACTGCTCTCTCGTGGACATCGCCGGCGAGCTTTTAGTCGTCTCGCAATTCACACTGTGCGCCGACACGCGAAAAGGCCGACGGCCGTCGTATACCGGTGCCGCGTCTCCGGATGACGCAAATCACTTGTACGAGTATTTTGTCGAGCAGTGCGGGAAGTACGCAACTAAAGTCGAAACCGGGCGCTTTCAGGCAATGATGGATGTCGAGCTTGTCAACGACGGACCGGTCACGATCATTCTGGACACTTCTCAAACAAAATGAAAATTACGATCCTGTTAGTTCTAATTTCACTCGTTGCCGCGTGCGGTCCGAGTTCGAACACTGCCCGCAACGGAATGAACGCCGAGGTTAAGAAGGGCGTGACGCCGGTTGCGGATGACGAGATCGCGGTCATCGAAATGGAAAAGGCCGGGGCATACGGCACCATCAAGATAGAGCTGTACTCGAATATTGCCCCTAAAATAGTTGCGAGATTTAAGGCGTTGGCCAAAGAAGGTGTCTATGATGGGGTCACGTTCCATCGCGTCAACCCGTCCGTCATTCAAGGCGGAGATCCATTATCAAAGGACGATGACCCGTTTAATGACGGCACGGGTCAATCGGATAAGCCGAATGTTCCAGCTGAGTTTTCCGATATTCTCTACGATACAGGTATTGTTGGAGCTGCCCGCAGCCAAGACGTAAATTCAGCAAATTCACAATTCTTCATCACCCTAAAACGGGAACAAGGCTTTGATAACAAATACACGATATTTGGGAAAGTGATCGAGGGAATGAACAATGTTCGAACGATCTCGGGCGTCCAGCCGAAAGACGGCGAACGGCCGATCGAGCCTGTCCTGATCAAGACAATTAGAATTGAACCGAAACAATGAAAGGCGTTAAAATGAGGTCTCTGCTCGCGTAGCTCAGTGGATAGAGTGCTTCCCTCCGAAGGAAGAAGTCGCAGGTTCAAATCCCGCCGCGAGTACCAATATTAGTAATAACTTACTGACGTGTTTGCAGCGTCCGTTCTGTATTGTACAGCGAAATGTACAGTTACCGGCGTGAAAAGGTGTGTTGTTTTTAATCGAGACGACGACGGTACATCCGCGTTTTTGAAGGATCCTCTCCGCGGCGTAAACGTATCCGCTTACCAGAATCTCGTCGTTGTTCCCTCACGAAGTTGCGTTAATGTTTTCAGATCATGAGTTATTGAGAACCCTACCGGCAGATATGTAATCATTGTAGAGATTGTAATTCTTTCTCAGCTTTCGCCGCGCTCGTGGCGTCCCCGATAGCAGCGTATGCAGTTTTCAATAGAGCCAGCAAGTCTTTGCGGTTGGTTTCCTTGGAATATGGCAGCGTTCTTTCGGCCAAGTCGATACAGGCTCGCCACCTCTTTAGTTTGCTGTAAATCTCACCGAGCCTAATAGCCAAATGGATCTCGGTTGGGAATCGTTTAATTCCGGCCTCTAAAGAGGATTACCGACCACGAGAATCCTCTCCCCAACCTTAGGGAGTCGCGCCATTAATCTGAGTGGTTTTATCCCCAAGTCATCTTCAGTGCTTAGAAGAGCTACATCCGCACTCTCATTTGTCGCAACGATCTTAACGGGGTGCGTCTTGTTGTCCGCAGTACGGATGACGACGGCATATGCACCTTTGATAACGTGGAAATTGGTAATGAGAGTCCCGACGCCCACGCAGAAAGTAAGTGCGGTTTTCATATACGTCGTCTTCGTAAGTCCCAAACCGGCCACGCAATCCTTCAGAAAAACCTAACTGGTGTGTCAGAGTAAATCTCTTTCGTCAGCGAATTGAAAACAATCATCCTTCTTGGGAAGATTCCGGCGGTCGTCGCCCCTATCGCAACTCTTGACTTTCGTCGCGCCGACGAATAGTATCTCAGAAAATTGAGACATCGGAGCAACAAACGCGACCCGGCTTCAATCTCACTGAATTTGAGCTGCCTTGCTCCGCAAATACAGTAAAACGGGGGAAAACAATGAATACAAAAAGACTTGGATACACTCGGATTCTGGTTTTGACGATCGGTCTGATTCTGATCTCGGCTTCGGCAGCAAGTGCCGCAACATTTGTTGTCAACACAACCGCCGATACGCAGGATCTATCGGCAGGTGATGGATTGTGCGCTGACGCAGCCGGGGCTTGTTCGCTGCGCGCGGCGATTACGGAAGCAAACGCTTTGGCGGGTGCTGATGTTATTACGCTACCGGCGGGAACCTATACGATTACCTTAGCCGGAGCCGGTGAAAACGCAAATGTCAGCGGTGATTTCGATATCCTTTCTGACATCACCATTAATGGCGCCGGGTCCGCTACGACCATAGTACAGGCAGCGGCGAGCCGCGGGGTGGCGACGGAACGGGTATTCCATATTCGGTTTGTCTCGCCGGGCACGACTGCGATCATAAATGACCTGACGGTGCGATACGGCCGATATACGGTCGCCGCCGGGACTTTCGGTGCCGGTGTCCGCGTTGATGTCGGAGCTGCAGTGGCCACCTTGAATCGAGTCACTATAAC
>JBBKXD010000055.1:0-6499 GCA_037969295.1 Pyrinomonadaceae bacterium
GCGGTGTGGGCGTCGCGCGGACCGAACGGCCTGCCACACAATCCGTTGACCTTTAGGTATATCAATTCCGGCTGCAGCACGCTCATCGGTACAACCTCGACCAATCCAAACAGTGCGTACCCGCGGGGACCGATCGGATCGGCAAACTGCGATCAGGTTCATAACATGGGTGAGGTCTGGGCGGTTACGCTCTGGGAAGCTCGGGCACAGCTCATCGGGCGGCATGGCGCGATCGAAGGAAATAGGCGAGCTATTCAATACATCACCGATGGAATGAAGCTGTCGCCGCTTCAGCCGACCATCATACAGGCGCGCGACGCAATAATCACCGCCGCCACAATTTCGGATGCGGCGGATGCGGCTCCCGTGTGGAGAGGATTCGCGATCCGTGGGATCGGTTTCTCCGCATCGATTCAGAATACTGGATCGGGCTCGAACAACACGGCGGTTACCGAGGCATTCGATCTTCCTCCACAGTTTCGTCGCCCGCCGCACGCGGACTTCGACGGCGATGGAAAATCTGATATTTCAGTGTTCCGCCCATCCGATAGCAACTGGTATTTGAATCGCTCATCCTCCGGGTTCACCGCCCTGACATGGGGACTCGCGACCGACAAGCCGATCGTCGATGATTTCGACGGCGATGGAAAAGCCGACTTCACCGTCTATCGGGAGACAGCGGACGGTTCGTTGCCCGACTACTACACTCTCCTGAGCGCGACATCGACGATCTCATACGCCTCGTGGGGAATTCCGGGTGACATTCCATTGACCGAAGATTTCGACGGCGACAACAAGGCGGATCACACGATCTTCCGACCGTCGACCGGCCAGTTCTGGGTACGTCGAAGCACGGACGGCTCCCCCTTGACGTCCACATCAGTTATTGGCGGCGTTCCGCTGGCCGGCGATTTTGACGGTGATGGAAAGGGAGAT
The DNA here is from genome assembly GCA_037969295.1 of Pyrinomonadaceae bacterium. Classification (GTDB taxonomy): domain Bacteria; phylum Acidobacteriota; class Blastocatellia; order Pyrinomonadales; family Pyrinomonadaceae; genus OLB17. The sequence goes on from JBBKXD010000055.1 coordinate 937, forward strand.
TTCGCTACGTATACGGACGGCTTCTGGCGAATACTGCGCTCGGAAACGGGCTATACGCCGGGGTTCATTATCCACTGGGGCACTGCCGGCGACCGACCTGTCCCCGCAGACTATGATGGCGACGGCAAGGACGACCTCGCCGTTTACCGCCCGTCCGACGGAACTTGGTATATCTTCGGCAGCGCTACCGGAAATCGCTTTGTGACTTTCGGCATCTCGACCGACATTCCGGTGCCCGCGGATTATGACGGCGACAGCCGCACCGACATCGCGGTCTATAGAAACGGCGTCTGGTACATCAACGGCTCAACAAGTGGAGTTGTGATTACGAGCTTCGGTTTGGCTGGCGACACGCCGCTGCCGTCGACGTTTGTTCCGTGAACGTTCCGAAATGTTAGTGTCGCGCCGGTCACGGAGCATGGTGCAGCGTTCGGGGGAGGCGTTCCTTTCCAGCGACAGTGAGCACACTGGTGAGTGCTCCGTGTCATCGAACTACAAAAATTATTGACGTGAAGTTGTCCCTGCCTTGCTTGTCAAAAACCTCGACATGGACCTGGTTCGGCCCGACCGCCGGATTGACGATCGTGTATTCAAAAGTGTCTCTTCCCGTTCTTCGTGCCAGGAGTACGGGTGGTGGGTTTGCTTTTACATATGTGGTGAGTTGGGCCGCGGTGAATTTCTTGCCGAGATAAACGAACTTGTAGACCCCGTCCTCGACAAAAGGGAAAGGCATATATTTGGGTTCCGTCACCACTACCCGGTCGATTGCTCCGTCGGTATCGTACGCTTGAATCTTGACCGTGATCTCGCCTTGGCGAGCGATCTCGCTGTTCGCTGTCGGAGAAAGGATTCGAACAAGCGGTAGCCCATTTGAGCGGGGCTCTACGTCGATCTTCACCCTCGCAATATTATTCGAACGATTAGAATCTGCACCTACGACGTCTACTGAGATTGTCGCGACTTGGTAGGACCAATCGCCGTCTGGTGGATACGGCGCACGCACTGGGTCCCTCGCGTTCCGAGGAGTTCCTGCGACAGGGTCCGGCAAATCCTCCAGGTGGACAATGTTGGCGGTGAAGGAAAGCGAAACGATCCCGTTCGGCTCGATGTCACCGACCGTGCACAAAACCCCTCCACCGCGGACCGGATTCGAGGCTGGGCAGGACCCCGCTGACGTCGATACGGATGTTATTTCGACATTTTGGGGAGGGGCGTTAGCCAGCCGTACATTCGTTGCGGTAGCTGTACCCACATTGCGGACCGTAGCCGTGTATGAGAACGACTCGCCACCCCGTACGATATTGGACGGGGCCTGAACGGTGGCCTCCAGATCCGCACCTGTCTGACCGTTAACATAGAAGCCCGTTGAAAGGAAAATGAGGACGACCAAAAGCTGGCTCGGAAGAGTTACGATGTGCATACCTAAGAAGCTAGTCCGAATTAATAAAGGTAAGCGGTGACGTCGGGGACATACCATTCAGGGCATTTCTAAGTACGGGGACGAGGCCTTCGGCTTCCATGTACTCGCGGCCGAGAAGACGGCGAAATCGTTTTTCTTTTGTCTCGCCGGTGAGCTCTTTTAGCATTCCACGAAAGAATGCGTTTACGATCTCTGGCGCGAATTGCTTTCCGGAGTTTCGCTGCAGATCGTCGAAGACTTCGCTTGCCGGGCGGCGGCGCTTGTACGGGCGATCGGTCGTCATCGCGTCGAATGAATCGGCAAGATTGACAACCTTCGCGATGTACGGAATGTTGCGGTCGTAGAGTCCGTCCGGGTATCCGCGTCCATCGAGACGCTCGTGATGATATTTTGCGGCGAGCGGAACGTCGGCGTACGGATGATGGATAGGCAGCAGGATCTCGTATCCAACCGACGGATGCCGGTTCAGCTCGGCTGATTCCTTCGCGTTGATGCGATACGGCGCGTTGATGATCTTTCGCTCGACCGTCAGTTTGCCGACGTCGTGCAGATACCCCGCGACAGCCGCTCCCTCGACCTCTTCCTCGCCCCAGCCAAGCTCCTCGCCGATGATCTCCGAATACTTTCCGACACGCACCGAATGCCCTTCGGTATAGCGGTCCTTGCAATCGATCGCCGCTGCAAATGCCCTGACCGTATCCTTGTAGGTTGTCTTCAATCCGTCATATAGCTTTCGGTTCTCATCCGTCTGACGCTCGAGATCGGCGAGCATGTTCCGTTGTGCTATCGCCACGCCGATGTGCCGACCCATCGCCGAAATAATGTCGCGATCGTAACTGGAATAAGGTTCGCCCGTAGCTTTTTCGCCGAGCAGAAGAAGACCGACCATCTCATCGCGCATGACAAGCGGCACGAGCAGCTCGACACGCGTGCGGCTGAGGCTGTTGTCGTAAACCTGCACGAAAGGCAGGACCTGGGCCTGCGAAACTTCGATCGGACAAAGGCCATTCGCCAGAAACTGGCGTTCGTCTTCGTACGTCAGTGTCATCGCAAGCGGAAACTCATCGCCGAGCCCGCGTACGGCCGTCATTTGCATCGTGTGCTCGAACCGGGAATAGCGTGCGACGCCGCCACGCATTATCGCGATCGACCCGAGCAAGAGATGCAGGCTCGTCCGCATCGTCTCGTGAAAATCCTTTTGATTGGCGACTTCCTGGCCGAGCTCGGCGAGCGCGCCGAACGTATGGATGAGCTTGCTCTTAGTCTCGGTCATCTGGCGGAAATTTGTGGTTTTGAATTCTTGAATCTTCACGTCTCGTTAATCGTTAATCGTTAATCGTTAATCGTTTAATCGTTATCGGAACCGCTAAAGCGTTCGCTTTACGTAGTTCGAGATTCCTGTAATCATTCGCCCGATGTCATCGAGCGTTTTGCAAAGCCGCTCATAGTCTGCACCGCTGAGGAACCCCAGCCGGAAAGCGATCAAAAGTTCCGTTTCGACCTCGCTTGCCGATCCTTGAGCATGCGACAGAAACTGTAAGTACTCCTTGCCGAACCGGCGAGCGGCACCTTCTGCGATGTTAGCAGGGATCGACACTGACGCTCTGCGAATTTGCGATGTAAGGCCGAACTTCTCTTCCTTAGGAAATTTGTCCGTCAGTTTGTAGATCTCGACGACGAAATCGACGGACCTCTGCCATACGTCAAGTTTGTTGTGGGAGCGCATACAAACCTCGTCATAATAATTTTGTTATCAAAACTTCGCATCACGATCATCAATTAACGATTCACGACTAACGATTAACGATTAACGATTAACGATTAACGCCTTAAAGAACCGTTACATGCCGCGTCAGCCCAAGCATGTCGAACAGCTCGGCCGTTTCCTGCTTTACGTCTGAAAAGACGATCTTCGCACCCGTGCCGCGGGCGGAATCGATGACGCCAAGGAGGATCGAAACGCCTATGCTGTTGACGATCTCGGTTCGCGAAAAGTTGACGATAAGTTCCGTACAGCCTTCGTCCAGCCGCCGCCGGCACTCGCGCTCGATCTGCTCACCCGACAGTTTATTGAGGTAATCGCCGGCGAACACAACTGCACGTTTATCGTCCGAACCCGCGGTTTCAGTTTCTGTGATCATTTAATCTGTCTTAACGTGGAGTATGATGAGCGACTTGCTTGAAGTAAGTTTTTAGCACAAACGGTAGGTATAAGACAATAAAATTGTTAAAGTTTCGGATTTGGTCTTTGGGCTTTGGCCTTTGGTCTTAGGTTTTCGATCTCGGTAATGCGCATATAACCAAAGACCAAAGACCGAAAACCGAAAACTAAAGTCATCAACCAGAAGCCGCGATCTTCTTCGTCATTACGATCCGCGTGCCGTCATCGACATCTTCGATCGTCACTTCGTCCATCAGCTTTCTCATCAATTTCAGTCCCCAGCCGCGGCGTCCATTATCGGGTTCAGGCGGCGCCCCGCGGGCCGCAAGGCGCAGGCCCCGGTTTGAAACAGTCAGCACGACCCTGTCGTCTTCGACACGGAACCGCTGATAGATCTTCCGGTCCGGGCTGAGACTGTGTTCCGAAGCGTTGATACAAGCCTCGATAAGCGCCGTCTTGATCTGGTTGATCGACCTTGAATCGAGATGGTGACGTCGGGCTATCTCCTCGACCGCGTTCGCGGCTATCAGCTCGGCATCATCATCCATCGGGATGACGATCTCGTATTCATTCGGCGCAAGCTGCTCTGATCTCGAAACCTGAACGTTCAGAAACCGGCGTAGCAGATTTGCCTGACGGCGGCTCGAACCATATGCGTTCCTTCGTTTCAAAACCGCGAGAGCCGCGGCCGAAAATCCTTCCGGAGCGATGAGCCAGATCCGGAACCGGGCAAAATCGCACATCAACGCCGCCGCCTCAAGCCTGTCGCACCAAAATTCTGCAAGCTCACGCTCGGCTTCGAGTTTCGAATCGATCTCGGCGGCGATCCATACAACCTCGTTTTTGGCGTCTTCGTCCCGTGCTTCGAAACCGAGTGCGATCGCCGTGCGCTCCGACTCGGATATCTGGTTGAGCGGTTCATAAAACGATGCGGCGGAAGTCGTAAAAAAGATCCTCGGCAGCGTGACGGTGGACGCGACCCCGGCCGCCTCGAGAACTTCCGCATCGGCTGCCGCCTTGAATTCGTCACGAAACTCGCCGTAGTCGAGCAGGAGCGTCGCGACGTCTCGCCCGTCAAACGCACCGAGGAGCTCGCGCACCCCGATCGACGAATTCGTGCGGTAATACCTGGCCATGATCTCCGGCGCGCGTTTTATGTACTCGGTGAGAGAGTTGCCATAGGCACTCGCCCTGCTTGCCGTCGTCATCAATCGGACGTGGGCCGCAATGTAATCCGTTAATGCGATATTTTCCGGAACGGATTCAACGTTACTGGATGTGAGGCGGACCAGCTCGCTTGAATTTAAACGATCAAGCAGTATTTCCATTTCGGCTTCGCCGAGCTTAAGACGACGACGCCAAAGCTTGCGATCCAATTTCCCGTTCGCGCTCCTCTGAATGTCATCGATAAGCCGCAAGACGTTTTCTTCGATTTCGGCCGTTCCGCACGCCGCCGAAAATAGATCATGAAAGCGGCGGGCGATCCGTCCGTCATATATCGAGTCCGCGTAGACCTTCTCGACATCCGCAAAACTAGAGAGGCCGGCGCCCACATCGGAGGCGTCTCGGATAAGCAGCCTCGTCAGCGATGCATTTCCGGAGAGCTGTGTCGCGATCAGATCGCGCGACTGTTCGGTGACAGACGTGCCATTTTCTCGCGCAAACATCTCGACCAGGGCACCGGCGTCTTGAAAGTCGAAGTTGTCGAGCGCGCGGCGATCGCAGTCCATCTGTCCGTGAAGAAAACGACGATGCCCCGAAACAACAAATCTGACACCGGCGTTTCCAAACACTTCTCTCAACTCGGCGAAAACGGCCGCACCGTTTTCGATATTCAGGAACTGCTGTGCGTCGTCGATCATCACGAAAGCGTGATCGCCATGCGCCGCGGCCCGGAGCGGAGCGCTTAGACAGGTGCGCAGGAATGCTCGCCCGTCCGCTGAGCTTCGGGCCGTCGCGATCAATTGATCGATCCATATACC
>JBBKXD010000056.1:0-12863 GCA_037969295.1 Pyrinomonadaceae bacterium
AATCATTTGTCGGGCATTGCGGGGCGTCACGAAAGCTTCTCGATTCGTTTAGCGGCGACCGGCGTGTTTCCATCGCCAAGCCGTCCACGAATCCTCTGGATAGGCATCACCGACCCCTCCGGAATGAGCCAGTCGATCTATCGAGACATCGAGAAAGCAAGTGTGGAACTCGGCTTCAGGCCGGAAGAACGGGCCTTCTACCCGCATGTGACGATCGGAAGAATACGTGAGCCGGAGAGATCCCGAGCATTGGCGAAGACTCACCTAAACGCGCGGATCGAGCCGATCGAATTTGAAGTGGGCCATCTCGTTTTATACGAAAGCAAACTTCTTCCGACCGGCTCAGTTTATTCGATCGTATCGACCGCTGAGATGCCGGGCCCTATTTAGCTGCCAGATATTTTTCAATCGCCTCGGTCACAACCTCGCTGTCGGGTTTGTCCTTCGATGAAAACCGAGCGACGATCTTTCCTTTCCGATCGATGAGGAACTTATTAAAGTTCCATGTGATGTCGCCGCCGAATTCAGGATTTATTTCCTTGCTCGTCAGATATGAGTAAAGCGGGTCCTGATCTTCACCCTTGACGGAGATCTTGGCAAACATCGGAAAAGTGACCTTATACTTCGACTCGCAGAACTCCTTGATCTCTTTCTCGGTCCCCGGTTCCTGACCGCCAAAGTTGTTTGCCGGAAATCCGAGGACATAAAAACCCTTGTCTCTGTATTTCTCGTAAGTCGCCTGCAGGCCTTCATACTGCGGTGTATATCCGCACTTGCTTGCCGTGTTCACCACCAACAAGACATCGCCCTTGTATTTCTTGAGCTTTACCTCTTTGCCGTCAATATCTTTCATCTTGAAATCGAAAACGGATGGCGATGCGGCTGACACCGGATCATGGTGACAAATGACCGCGCAGATGCCGGCAATAGCGACGACACCAGTTATGAAAACAATTTTCAGCATATTACTTCTCCAAATTTCCTACACCTCGATAAACCCGGCTGACAGTTACTTATTCAGCTCACGCGGAGATCGAGGCGGGTTTTCCGGTTCTTTTTTCTCTCCGGTCTCGGCGAAAACTTCCTTGATCGCCCCGATACTCGACAGCATCGTCGATGTCTCCATCGGCATAAATATCACCTTGGAATTCTGCGTACGGGTCATATCGCGAAGAGATTCGATGTAGCGAGCCGTTATCAAGTACTGTGTCGTCTGCTCCGGACTACCGATTATTTGGCTGATCTGGTTTATAGCCTGAGCTTCGGCACTCGCCGCCACGAGCCTTGCCTGTGCGGCTCCTTCGGCATCGAGAATAGCTGACTGTTTGTTTCCTTCGGATCGTGTAACGGCCGCTTGCTTTTCTCCTTCTGCCCGAGTGATCGCCGCCTGCTTGTCGCCCTCGGCCTGTAAGATCAATGCACGACGGTTCCGCTCTGCGGTCATTTGCTTTTCCATCGTGATGCGAACGTCCTCCGGCGGATTGATGTTCTTAACGTCGACTCGCGTAACCTTTACACCCCATTTGTCCGTTGCTTCGTCAAGGATCAGTCGAAGCTTCGAGTTGATCGCGTCCCGATTCGAGAGCGTGTGATCGAGATCCATTTCGCCCATAACCGAACGCATGCCGGTGATCGTCAACTGAACGAGACTTCCGACGAGATCGTTGATCTCGTAGACCGCCTTGATCGGGTCGGTGATCATCCAATAGACCACGGAGTCGACGTTTATCGTTACGTTGTCCCGCGTGATGACTGGCTGTGGAGGAAGATCGATGTATTGCTCCCGCAGATCGATCGACGTAACGCCCGGACGGACGTTCGTCCAATAGACCGCTCTCGGCGACTCGAAAAAAGGAACGATAATGTTCAGGCCGCTCTGCGCGACACGATGAAAACGACCAAGTCGTTCGATCAGCAATACGCTCGACTGTGGAACGATCTTGATCGTCTTCCACGCGACGGTGAGAAGCGCGATTCCGAGAAATAACAGAAAAATGGCGCCGACGCCAAATAATTCAGGCATTTTTTCCTCCGGGTGACTAGGTAAAGCAAATATAAACTATTTCCTGGCGTTGATACAATTTCACGATCATCTCCGCGTTAGAGGTTGGAATACGACACGGGTGGTTAACGATTCAGGGTGTGAAAGTTCTTTAACAAGAAAATCGGAACCGGAACAAAGCGCAGTAGTCATATCAAATTCCGCATAATTAGTTTCAGTACGTCCTTCAAATTCATTCCATCGCTTTGATCCGGTTCCGATTTTTTGCGTTAGCGGTGCATTACCTTATAATCTTGCAAAAGTATGACGGTAAAGCTCGCCGATATCGAAGACGCCCGAAATATCCTCAAGGGCATAATTAATCCAACACCAATAATTTCAGACGAAAGGCTTTCCACAGAAGTCGGCGCGAGCGTCTATTTCAAAGCCGAGTGTTTACAGCGATCCGGCTCGTTTAAGATTCGCGGCGCTTACAACACCATCTCGCGTTTATCGCATGAAGAGAAGAAGCGCGGAGTCGTAACCGGATCGGCAGGAAATCACGCCCAGGCAGTCGCCCTGGCTTCAAAACTTCTCAACATTAAGGCGACGATCGTTCTTCCAGAGTTTGCTCCGCTAACGAAGGTTATGGCGACGCGAAGGCACGGAGCCGAGGCGATACTTAAAGGTTCTACCTTTGATGAGGCCGTCGCATACTCGCGCGAACTTGAAAGGAAGCACGGATACACATACGTCCACGCCTTCGATGACGAGCGAGTCATCGCCGGACAAGGAACCATCGGCTGTGAGATCGCAGAAGATTTACCTAACGTGAATGTCATAGTTGTCCCGATCGGCGGCGGCGGCATAATTTCAGGAATCGCGATCGCCGCAAAAGCCTTAAGAAGGAATGTTCGGGTGATTGGCGTCCAAGCTGCAAATGTTGCCGCTGTTAACCCGTCGCTCATAGCCGGAGAGCCGGTCGAGGCCAAGCACCAACCTTCTATCGCAGACGGGATCGCGGTCAAACGACCTGGTAATCTTACGCTTCCGATCATTCGAGAGTTGGTTGACGAAGTCGTCGAGGTAACTGAAGAAGAGATCGCGAGCGGAATCTTTCATTGCGCACAAAACGCCCATCTCGTAGTAGAGGGAGCAGGAGCGGCAGGCGTTGCCGCTCTCATCGCGGGAAAGGTAAGGGTCGCCGAAAACGAAACTGTCTGCACGGTACTATGCGGCGGGAATATAGATGGAAATCTCTTGACCCGAGTCATTGAGCAAGTACTGGTTCGGCAGGGAAGGTATGTCGTCTTCAAGCTTCTCGTACTGGATCGACCCGGATCTCTCGCCGCGATGCTCGAGTCAGTTGCGGAAAGCGGAGCTAACGTCATCGAAGTAAACCATCAGCGGGCGATCTGGCTTGCACCGCTTGGGTACACCGGAATCGAAATAGTCTTAGAAGTTCGCGACGAACTGCATGGACGCGATGTCCACAAACATCTCGAGGACTCCGGGTATCACGTCGAGCGCGAAGGCCAGGGCTCTTGGGAAGAGTAATTATAGACGGGGTCAGGGCTTTCGCCGGTCGGTCACCGTCGTTCTAATCCCTCGGTGTATAGTTCGCGATAGATCCGATAGTTGTTCATCACCTTGAAGACGTAGTCTTTCGTTTCGGCAAAACCAACCTCAGACGCGAAAATCGCGGGTTCCTTCGGCCTACTGCGGCTCAGCCAGCGAGCTGCGTTGTCCTCGCCGCCGTTATAGCTCGCGGCGATGGCTTCGTAGAGTCCGCCGAACTCGGACTTTAAATCTGCGATATAAGCTGCACCGATCGCGATATTTATGGATGGCGAATAAAGTTGATCAGGCTGCAGATTAGGATAGCCCGCTTTGGTTTTATACTTGATCGCCGTGTCGTAAACCAGCTGGAGCAGTCCGCGGGCTCCGGCGGGCGATTTTGCATTCACCTTGAACACGCTTTCTTGTTTCATGATCGCAAGCAAAAATCGCGGATCGATCTTGAACTGTCGAGCAGACTGAAGAAGCTCCGTCCGGTACATGACGGGATGATCGATGTAGAGCTTCGAGTCGAACGCGGGCGTGTAGATGCTTTTCCGGTTTCGCTCCTGCGCGTCGTCGGCAAGGCCGCCGAAGTATGATGAATAGCCGCGCGTTATCGCTCGGTAGGTTCTTTCCGCATCGGCTTTTCGCCCGGCTCTATTAAGAGCAAAAGCGCGGAGAAATTTGATTTCGTCGCTCCCCGTCATGGCGCCGGCGAAACTCTTCCCGTTAAGTAGCGCTTCGGCAGTTATGATTGCGTCGTTCCATCGTTCACGATAGATATTCATTCTCAACCGCGCGTGCAGAGCATTCAGGGCTGCCGGTTTACCTGAGAACCGCGCAACCGTTCTGTCGACCCACTGTTCCGCTGCGTCATATTTTCCGCCCTCGCGATAAGCGTCGATCAGGTTCAAATGAGCCGATTCGATCCGTTCGCCATTGGGAAATGTCTGAACGTACTGTTCGTAAACCTTCGCCGCCTCGAGATTCTTTCCAAGTCGAACGAATGATGCACCTTTGAATGCAAGTCCTTCGCGACCGTCTTTCGAAGTATCTCCGTTCAACTTTTCAAACCAGAACACGGCTTTCTCATATTGCCGTTCCCACATGTAGGATCGACCCGTCCCGAACACAGCCCGCGGCGTTCCCCCGTCGTTCGGATAATTGTCGAAAAACTTTTGCCAGTGTTCGCGTGCCTGAGGAAACAGGCGGTTCGCCATATACGTTTCGGCGCGGGAAAGGTGTTCGGACGCGTCGAGTGTATCGAGCTTGCCGTTCGCATCACGTTGATCGTTATCGAGACGCATCGCGCGGCGAAGTGCAGCGTCGGAGGATTGCGCCGAAGTAATGGAGACAAAGAAAAATAATGCGAAGAGTGAAGTGAGAAAGTATTTCATAATTAGGTTCAAGGAGAGTGACAGGGCTAAAACGTTAATTTAACCGATTGTTGGACGGTGGGGCAATTTTGGGAGTTGCCTGCTCAGGCAGAAAGCCGACCGGTAGGGCGGGTGTCTTTTGGGATTTCGGATTTCGGATTTCGGATTTGGGATTTCGATCATGTTGTTGAGGACACCCTCTCTACCGGTCGGGTCTTTGTCTTTGGTGGCCGCAATGTAACGAAATCCCAAATCCCAAATCCGAAATCCCAAATCCCAAATCCGAAATCCCAAATCCCAAATCCCAAATCCCCCTAGCACCCTCCCTACCGGTCGGGTTTCTGCCTCCAGTCTCTCATGTTAAAATCTCGTTTACTTTCGGAGACAAAATATGAAAATCGCACTGAACGGGGCGACGACAATGCACGCCGACCTGGAAACCGACATAAAAGCCGCGGGAGCTGCGGGATACGACCTCGTGGAGCTTTGGGCATCGAAACTTCGGACCTATCTAGAAACGCACGCCATTGCGGACCTGCGGGCGCTTTTGACTGAGAACAACGTTGAGCCCTACTCGATCAATTCGATCGAGCACGTCACATTTCGTACGCCCGAGGAGTACGAAACGATCAAGGCTCAATGCAGCGAGCTATCTGCCATCGCAGGTCAGATCGCCTGTCCGTACATCGTAGTTGTTCCCGGTAAGCTACCTGAAGGCGCGACAAAAGAGGAGATCGTTGACGAATCCGTTCGTGTACTCAACGAACTCGCTGATATCGCCGAGCCATTCGGCGTCTCGCTCGCATTCGAGTTTCTCGGGCAGACCGATTGTTCCGTTCAAACCCTCGACCTCTGCAACGAGATCGTGGAGAAGGTCGATCGAAAGAGCATCGGCAATGTCATCGACACGTTTCATTTCTACGCGGGGGGTTCGTCTTTCGAGGCCATCGATTCGATGAAGCCTGAGAAGCTTTTTATCTTTCACATCAACGATGCAGAAGATCTGCCGAAGGAGCAGCTTACAGACGCTCAGCGACTTTATCCCGGCGAGGGAATTCTGCCGATCGCCGAGATCAAAGAACATTTCGATAAGATCGGTTATGACCGAATGGTCAGCATCGAGATCTTCCGCCCCGAGTACTGGGACCAGGATCCGTTTGAAGTCGCGAAAAAAGCGAAGGCAGCGACCGAGAAAGTTCTTGGTCTGGGCCAGCATGCGGCCGGCGGCAGTCGGTAGGTACGTTTCGGGTACCGCCCATGCGGCGAACGCAGAGTAAAGATTCAAGAGTTGTCTCGGCGTTCTCCGCGATCTCTGCGTTAAGAAAATATCTATGAATAGGGTACGAATTGGAATCATCGGCACGGGCTATATCGGCAACGTGCACGGACGAATTTATTCACGAGATGAGCGGTCCGAAGTCGCGGCGCTTTATGACATCGTTCCAGAGCGAGCAGAGCGGACGGCGAAAACGATCGGCGGAAAGGTTTGTTCGTCACGCGAGGAACTGTTGGATAGTTGTGATGCCGTACTGGTGTGTGCTCCGAACAAAACGCACAAGGAGATCGCGCTCCACGCGATCGACGCCGGTAAGCACGTGTTTTGCGAGAAGCCTTTCTCGATAGGTGTCAGTGATGCTTCAGAACTACGCGACGCGGCGAACAAGGCGGGAGGGATATTCCAGGTCGGGCACAATCGACGCTTCGCACCGGTTTACGCGCACCTCAAACATCTTCTGCAAAGCGACAAAGCTCACTCCGCCCACGTGAAGATGAATCGGGGCGAGCTGAAGAACCCGATCTGGACCGGAGACGTGAACGTCACCGGAGGGTTCCTGTACGAAACGACCATCCACCTTTTTGACATGATGCGATTTCAGTTCGGCGAGATCGAGGAGCTTGTGGCGTATGGCTCGCAGCATGAATATCCCGAGCTCGATGAGTTTTCGATCATCTTCAAATTCAAGAACGGGTTTCACTGCACGTTTGCGTCGTCATCCGACGCAAGCTGGCACTTTCCTTTCGAGCGCATCGAGGTGTTCTGTCATCACCGGACGATAATGACCGAGGAAATGGAACGGCTTTTTGACTCGCGCGGGATGGATGCGAATTTCGAAACGCTCTCCTGGCATATGACCGAAAAAGAAGAGCGGTGGGGTTACGTGCAGGAGGACAAAGCATTCATCGACTCGATCCTTGACGGCACCGCCCCGCCCGTGACGGCTGATGACGGATTTAAGTCGGTAGAGCTGGTCGAATCGGTTTATTCAGCGATCAGGACCGGCAAGAGCGTGAGATTTGAAACTTAGCGCAATGCTGATCGTAAATGGGCAGTGTCGGTCTATTCACTTTTCACGATTTACTATTCACGATTTACTATTCACTACCTATGATCCAGTGTCAGAATTGCGGACAGGGAAATGCACCCGAGAGTCAGTTTTGCCGTTTCTGCGGTACGAAGTTTTTGATACATCAGCCGATGCAGCGGCAAGAGGCGTTCGAGTATCAGGCACCGCGTCCATATTCGTGGAAGACTGACGAATTTCAGACTCAGGCAGAAGCACGAAAAGCTCCGGAAAATCCGAAGTTCGGAGGTCAACCGCTTTCGTTTCGGGACCAGCAGTTCATGTCTGGTAACTACCGATGTCCGAATTGCATGAGCCAGTTCTTACCGCGAGTTGAACGGCGAATCTCCACTACAGGCTGGATTGTATTCGGCGCATTCCTTCTAACTGGAGTGTTCTTCTGGCTTTTCTGGGTCGGACTGTTGATCAAAGAAGATGTTCACGTGTGCCCGTCCTGCGGCGTTCGTCTCAAATAGCTCAACGATAGTAATAACCCTTTGGATGTTCGATCTTGACCGTCGGATTCGTGCTCAGCACTTCGACCCGATAATAACCCCGCTTCATGTGGGTCGATAGGTAGGACAAAAGGAACTGTCGATTCAACAGCAGGCTTAATTCACGAAAGAACGGATCGAAGCTGATGGGTGCTATCGAGCCTTGGAAGAATGCTCGTCCACCGGTTTCGTCGGACAGCCGAGCGAGCGAACCCTGGCCATTCAGGATCAACCGTTGATCGCCGCTCTCGGTGAGGCTTGCGGGATTGTAGAACGAGAATACGGAAACGCTCCGTCGTTGAGCACGGGTCACGGCGCGGTCAAGATCGATGCTCTGGGTCGGAGTAGAACTCCTCAGGCCCTGCGTCGCGTCGAGGCCGTCAGAAAGTAACAAGATCGCGCGACGCCCCGCAGGTAAGGCGTCAAAACGATTGAGAGCATCGATAACGCCGTCATACGGATTGCGAGGGGCGACTACAGAGCTTGACGCAACGATCCGTAATGAATCGGCGGCTTGATCCAGATTGTCAGTAAATCGCTGCCTGATCTGCAGCGTTCCGCCGCGAATGTACGCAACCATTACCCGCGAACCTCTGGGCAGGCTGCGAATAAATTTCTTTAGGTCCTTGATCTGAAGGTTGAAAGAAGAGGAAAGATCGTCCTGCACGAGTATTGCTAATGCGAGCGGAGCGTCGGCAACACTTCTGATCGAGAGAATGGTTTGTTCCTCTTTGTCTTCCCTGACGATCAGCCGGTCGGCCTGGATAAACTCCTCCGCCTGGCCTTGTCGCATCTCATCTTTGGTAAAGATCGAGATCGGAATGGAAACCGTCCGGACACGCGGGTTCTCATTAGTATTTCCCGCCTGCGCGAAGACAGCGCCAGAAATCAACACCGATGCAAAGATCGAGAAAAATATGTTCTTTGTCATACTTTCAACCCGGCCGGATACGACACCACGCTAGTCTAATATAATTGGTTGAGCTAGTTAAAGTTTGTGATGCCAGTTGTTTGTATTAAGTTTGCACGGCCTGTAAAGTAAATCCTTAAAAAATGGACGAAATCGTATCGAAATACGACGTTTCAAAACGCGATCTGGCTCGCGGTCGCAATTTAAAGATAGCGGCGATCTCGGCTCCCATTGCGCTCTCCGTGGTGCCGGCTGTTTCGTTCTTGCTTTTGATGTTTATCTTCGGTTCCACACCACCGGTCGCCGCCACTTTCTTCTTTATCGGATTGATCCTGACCATCCTCGGATTTGTCGTCGGTTTGGGTCTTTCGGCCTTCTTCGCCATCAGGCATTCGGCATGGACCAGGGAAATGCGGGAAAGGATCGCGGCGGACGGTATTAAGGCCGAAGAAATCGACTGGTTTCGGAACGAGCTTAAAACAAACGAGAAGCGAGCGTTGCGCGAGATGCAGCGAACGGACCCAATGCTGGAAGACGCATACCGTGAAACGCTCGCGTCACGACTGACCGCTACTCGAATTGTCAGATCCTCAAAAAGAGAATTATTTCTCGCAAAGAGACGGCACACAAAGCTAAAGCAGCTTACACGATTGAACAAAGAGAGTTCGGAGAAATTTACTGCCGAAATAGCACGCGACGTCGAAAAGATCGGTTCTATTAACGACGAAGCGAAACTGATGCTCGCCGAAGCGGAATCTCGTCTGCAGTTGATAGAGGCGGCCGCAGCTCGCGGTTCAAACCTTGCCGATTCGGAAATTGCGCTTAAAAAGCTTAACGCACGTGCCTCTGAATTGCCGCTCGCCCTTGAACAGGCAAAGATGACTGAAGAGATTCGAAGGGAACTCGAAGCTGAAGATCAAGAAGAAGAGTAAGCGAAAGAAACCGAGTGATCCGTTCCAAACGCTTGAATTGAACCTGTTTTATCAGGTGGGTGGCTTTCTGTCCCGACTCAACATCGGGACATCGGAGCCCTCATCTACGGCAAATCTTCAACATGGAAGTTTGCACCGAATCGGGCATTGGCCCCCCGCAATTCAAGTGTTGGCTCAATTATTAGTGCGTTCGGTAACGAGATACGCAGAAAGAACTTTCGCCTGGCTGAGATTATAACATGCCGGGAGAGACGAAAAGCAATGGATAGTTGATAGTTGACAGTTTCGGATACTTCGTAGCGGACATATTTCCTTCCAAATTATCAATTATCCACTATCAATTGGCTTACTGTTCGATCTCGAGTTCCTGGGGCGGTGCCATGTCCCTGTTCTTGAGAATTCGGTCGAGCATCTCGGTGCATTCGGCACTTCGCGAAGCGAGCTGCAGGTCGGTTTGCTGCTGCTGCATTTTTAGCTGGTGAAATTCGTCGGCGATATGAAGGGCGGCGAGGATCGCTACCTTGAGAGAATCGACTGTCAGCGTGCCCGAAGCTATCTCACGCATCTTTCCATCGACGTAGTCGGCTAGATCGATGATGTATTCGTTATCGCCGTCTGAGCGGATGCTGTAGTTCTGATTGTATATCTCAACCCTGATGGTTTGTTCGGCCGAGTCGGCCTTGCTTTTTCCCGCGATCATCGTACGTTATCTCCCAACCGCCTCGGCCACTTCAGCGTCGATTATCGTCATCGCATCGAGCATTGCTTCGACTTTTAACTGAATAGCGTCGCGCTCAGAAAGCAGGCCGTTGACCTTTTCGGCAAGCCTTTCGTTTTCTTCTCTAAGATGAACTGCTTCTCGGCGCAGGTCACTTGTTTCCTGTTCGATCTTTTCTTTTTCTTCGCGGATACGTTTTGCGAATTCGATCGTGAGATAAATTTTATCTTCGAGATGAGAGAACTTCTCCATTCCCGTTAGGCCATTCATCAACTGTCTCCAAAAATTGCGGGCTGTGAAAATCTATAGGGTTACGATTATGTGAAGTTTTGTTTTAAAGTTCAAGTTAAATTCAGAATCTTCGACGAATATTTAAATCTTTTTCGACGACATCAATAAGTTGGCCGTGAAGTTCATCTACTTCCGTCTCGATGAGCGTTCTTTCGTCGCTTCGATATTCGAGACGAACAGTCAGTGAGCGCTGTTCCGGGTCGATGCCCTTTCCTTCATAGATGTCGACAAAGCTGACCGATCTGCATAATTCTCGACCCTGCGCGAGAATCGAGGCTCGTATTTCTTCAAACGTGATCTGGCGGCTCACAAGGAGCGAAACGTCGCGTACGATCGAAGGATACTTCGGCAGAGAATGATACAACTTCGGCAAAGTTTCCTCAGCCAGTAGCGCCTGCAGATCAAGCTCGGCAACATATACTGCCTGCTTAAACTTGTAATCGCCGGATAATTCCTCGTTAAGTCTTCCGATAGTGCCGACTTCGATTCCGCCGCTTGAGATCTTCGCGGATTGGCCTTCTCGCAAATGCGTGACACTTGCGGCGGAAAAGGCGATATGCGGAAAACCAATAGTCTCCAGCGCCGCTTCAACGGCACCTTTCGCGTCGTAAAAATCCAATTCTCGTGGAGTCAACTCGCGGTTTGCAAGGATCGAACCGCCAGTGACTACAAGACTTAGCAGCTCCCGCTCGGTGGGCAAACCGTCTTCACTTAGTCTAGCGGCAAATCCTTTTCCGATCTCGAAGATCCGTACATCTTTTCGCTGCTGATTAAAGTTCACGCGCACTGCCTCGAGCAAACCCGGCAAAAGCGTCGGCCGCATTCTCACGGCGCCTTCGAGCACAGAATCCTGAAGCGTGACGAACTTATCTTCAATTCCATCGTCGAGAATGTCTGGGACGGTGTCGAACCGGCTGTCGTACTTCGTGTCGATAAAGCTGTACGAAACAGCCTCATTGAATCCCAGATCGACAAGAGTACGCCGAAGCTGCTTTTTTCGCGGCTCGCTCTTTTGGTACTCGCCTGCACCGAATGCCGGAGGCAGTTCCTCAGCGATCTTTTCGTAGCCGACATGTCTCGCGATTTCTTCGACCAGGTCCTCCTCTATCACGATGTCATGACGCCATGAAGGAGCAACGAATGTCGTCGCATCGTCCTCCGCTGGCGTAATTCCAAGTGAGCTGAGAATTCGTACACATTCGGGCTCGGACACCGTCAAACCGGTGAGCCGCTCGACGGCGTATGAGATGTTCTCGGACTTTATCTGCCGAAGGTCCGTCTTCGCCGGATATACATCCACAAATTCACCCAACTCACCGCCGGCGAGATCGCAAATAAGTTCAGCGGCGCGATTCGAAGCGTTGATCAGGTTGTCGATATCGACACCGCGCTCGAACCGATAGCTAGCCTCCGTTGCAAGACCTAGTTTGCGCGACGTCTGACGAATGTTCTCACGCTTGAAATACGCGACTTCGAGAAGGACCGTCGTCGTGCTTTCAATGATGCTGGAATTCGACCCACCCATGATGCCGCCGATTGCCGCTGGCTTTTCGGCGTCACAGATCGCCAGCATAGTATCGTCGAGTTTTCGATCGACTTCGTCCAGCGTTTTGATCGTTTCGCCTGCTGTCGCTCTTCGAATGATAATTCGATTTCCGGCGAGCTTGTCGAGATCGAATGCGTGCATCGGCTGCCCAAGCTCGTGCATGATGTAGTTCGTTATGTCGGCGACGTTGTTGATCGGTCGCTCACCGATCGCCTCGAGCCGCTTGACGAGCCACTCCGGCGACGGGCCGATCTTCACATTCTTGATTATGCGGGCAGTGAATCGATGGCAAAGGTCCGAGTCCTGGATCGCGACGACATCGTAGGCGAGAACCGCAGGCAGCGGAATCTCCGGCTCGCCCGTTTCAGCGTGCGTCTTTAACTTGTTTCCCGTGATCGCCGCAATCTCGCGGGCGACGCCGAGATGTGAAAGGCAGTCGGGCCGGTTCGAGGTCAGATCGATGTCGACCACGGAGTCATCCCCGTGTGGGTGCACACCTTCGACCGTAACGCCGACGCGCGTCAATTGCGCGGCGAGTTCATCGGCCGAAAGCTCAATATCAATCAGGTCTCTAAGCCAGTTATAGCTGATGTTCATAGGGAACGCCGGCATCCTGCCGGCATCGATCGATTCCATAGCCGGCAAGATGCCGGCGTTCCTTATCTAAATTGCTCCAAAAACCTCACGTCGTTCTCGAAAAGATGACGGATGTC
>JBBKXD010000057.1:0-4117 GCA_037969295.1 Pyrinomonadaceae bacterium
GGCTTCATCGCCTTCAAATTATTCCGCGCCGTATAATTCCTGACACCGGTCCAGTCGGTCTTCCCATCTTTCTGAAAATCCGCAAACGAATAAGATTCGGGTTCTTGTTTTACGAGCCAATATTGCATTCGAATGATGAGTGGTGAACGGTGAATGATGAATTTGCATCCGCCGTTACTGTCGCTCCTTTTTTAAGTTTAGCTTTGCCGTCTTCACCGATGCAGCCAGCAACCGCTGCAATTCGTCACAGTCGAACAAAAGTGAGTCCGCAAGCTTCGGCCCTATCATACCGCTTTCCCTCAGTAGCCTGATCCAGTAGCTCGTTTCGCCGGCTTCTTTCTGCGCAATCGATAACTTATGAACGAAGTCGATTTTGGATTGGGCATGAATCGACTCTTCAATATTTGCGCCAATCGATGTTCCAGAGCGTAAAACCTGTTTCGACAGCGTATACTCTCGGTGCTCGTTCACCAGATATCGGTTAAGTTTGATAGCACGTAATGCAAAGGCAAATGATTTGTCGCGTAGGAGATTTTCTTTCATTCATCATTCATCATTCATCTTTCACCATTCACAATTAGAAGACGCCTACGGCTTCTTCTGCGCTTCCGCCGCCTTCTTGTTCAGCCATTTTGCCCAGCGTTCGATCATCGGCCGGAACGGCTTGAAGAGTTTTGCCCGAATGCTGCCTTGCGACTGCTTCTCGCTCCACGAGCGCAGGTTCTTTTCAGCGTATTGCCTTATCTGCGGTTCGAGATTTTGTTTTTTGACGGAGTGCTTTAGCGTCAAATGATAGTGCTGTCCGACGAGCGAGAATATCAGCCCTGCGAGATTGCCCTTGAATGAACTTTTCGCCATCCACTTTTTCGCAAAGCCTTCGGTCGGCTGCAGCAGAGCGCCCATCGACATCTCAAGCCACGCCGGCTGGTTTCCCTGCTTGGGATGATAGAGTCCGGGCAGGTCTCCCTTCATCGGAACGTTCAGGTTCTTCAGTCGCGGATCGTTGATAAAATCAACGAGCTTTACCTTCTCGATCCCGCGTAGATGTTCCATCGGAAGAAAATCGAGTGCCTTTTTTAAATGCTCGTCCGTGTAAGCCGGGAGATCAATGCTCGCCTGATTTTCAATCTTAACTTTTGCAGTCTTTTGTCCTGCAGTTTGTATTGCCATAACTTGAAGTAGATTGTAATTGGAAAGGAACCATTAGTAAATTCTGCGACAGTCTTGTGGCACAGGCGCCACAAACCGTCGCGTCACGGACCTTGTGGGTCAGTTTGGTTCAGCTGAAAAAGTTTTACTTTGCGCCTTTGCGACTTTGCGGGAAAACAATCGTTCTAGGCTATTTTGCGCTAGTGTTCCCGCAAAGTCGCAAAGGCGCAAAGTAAAGCTTTTTTACCTGAACTAAACTGACCCGCGTTGGGTTGATTAGTGGCATGCCGATTGTTAACAGTTCTCGAGCGGCACTAATTAAATGAATCAGACCACGATCTCTAACCCAGTTTCCACCCTCGGCGTCGGCCTCCATACAGGTGTCGAAGTGAACCTGAAACTGAAGCCTGCGCCCGAGAATACGGGGTACGTATTTGTCCGGACCGATCTCGATAACTTCGAGATCCCGGCCTCGGCGGAATACATCTCGCATTGCAGTTATGCGACGACGCTAATGCGTCGCGGCGTCGTGCTTTCGACATGTGAGCACCTGCTCTCCGCGCTGCGCGGGAGCGGGATCGACAATTGCTTTATCGAGGTCGACAACATCGAGATCCCGATCATGGACGGCTCGAGCGAGGATTTTCTCGAGCTTATACAAGTCGCCGGCGTTGTCGAGCAGGATGCGCCTCGGCATCATTTTCGCGTACTCAAGAAAGTCGGGATCGATCAGGACGGTCGTCGAATGTCGATCGAGCCGTCGGACAAATACGAGATCGATTGCGTGATCGACTTCGCACATCCATTCATCAACAAACAGGCTCTGCATTTTGTTTTCGACAACGGCTCGTTCGGCCGCGAGATCGCGTCAGCACGTACGTTCGGGTTTACGACCGAGATCGAGATGCTGCGTAAGGCAAACCTCGCGCTCGGCGGCTCACTCGAAAACGCCATCGTGCTGACCCCAGACGGAATGCTCAACGAAACTCCGCTCCGCTTCGACGATGAGTTCGTCCGTCATAAGATCCTCGATATCATCGGCGACTTCGCGCTGCTTGGAATGCCGGTGCTCGGAAAGATCACCGCAGAAAAAAGCGGCCATGCCGTTCACGCCGCTTTGATGAGTAAGTTATTGAAGACCGAAGGCGCGTGGGAGATAGTGTGACTCGAGCTCATTCGCTCCGGAAGCTCGCGTAGTGAGCGGTAGCATAAAGGCTCGGGCGTAAGCCCGGGTAACCCGCGCGTCCAACCGGCAAGCCGTCGTAGACGGCGACAGAGCCGGCGATCTGTCGCTCGCATACGCGAGCTCTTCGGAGAATCGAATCATACCCCGGGCTTACGCCCCGTGGCTTTACGCTGACGCCGTCTACGACGGCTTCTGAGCTTCGAGCTTGCGTTGTACGCGTTGCGGAAAGCGGTCCGTGGCGTAATCTGATTATCGATGTCGACGATACCTCTTGATTCTTACTTGTCTTCCTACCCGGTACTTAACGACGACAGTCGATCGATTTACAATGACATCCTGGATTCGGTTAAGCACCTCCGGCTCCCCGAATATATCGTCCGGAAAACGATATTGTTCCGTTCTAAAAGTCCGAACGTTGAGTATTGCGAATTTATCGCCCAAATGTGGAACCTTCCTTTCTGAATACATCAGCAGGCCGCGTCCAACATCCGCGTCGATCCAGGCCGAATAAGCTTTGACTCTATTCTTCCCATCGCTTTTCCGGATCAGTTGAATCCAGTGTGGATTTCCAGCTCCGAAAGATTGGACAAGAACGAAGTAATTTCTGAAATCTACTCCCACGTAGCCAAGATTCTTGTGCGGCATCCCGCAGGAAACTCCCGACAATTCCGCCTTTCGCAGGCTTCCTCTGTAAAGGTAGAGCGATTTGAACTCCTTCCCGTCGGTCTCAAACACGATTCGATATCCGCCTATTAACCTCGTCTGATATTCGTAAGGTTGTTCATCGGCGCAGAGATTACGTTCTTGGCCAGCAACCGTTAGACACGCCGCTGCCAATGTTAGGGAGAGAACTAAGAACCTCTGGAAAATGATAATCGTCATCCGTCCCAGTCCTCGGTGTGGAACACGCCTTCTTTATCGATTCGCTGATAAGTATGCGCGCCGAAGAAATCACGTTGAGCTTGAATTAGGTTAGCGGGCAGTCTTGCCGATGCGTAGGACATCATGTAGTTCAAGGTCGATGCGAAGGCCATGCACGGGACATCAGCCGCCATCGCAAATTTGAGTGTTGCCTTTAGCAGTCCTTGTTCATTCCGGATCGCGGTGCGAAATGTGTCGCCTAGCAAAAGATTTACGAGCTGCGGATCGGCTTCAAATTCTTTCCGCATTCCCTCAAGCATACCGGCTCGAATAATACAGCCGCCTCGCCAGATCTTAGCGATCTCGGCCATGTTCAACTCGTAGGCTTTCTCAGCCGAGGCTACTTGCAGAAGTGAAAAGCCCTGGGCATAGGTCGCGATAAATGACAGGCGAAGTGCAGATTCAATAAACCCGATCGTGTCGGGAGCAAGCGTCTCATCTATTTGAATATCCTGGACGATCCCGAGCTTCTCAGCGGCCGCAACCCGCTCAGCCTTCATCGCCGAGATCTGACGCATAGTTACTGCAGAATCGATCGTCGGAATCGGTACCCCGAGATCCATCGCGACTTGCGACGTCCATTTCCCGGTACCCTTCTGGCCGGCGGTGTCTAGAATTTTCTCGACGAGCGGAGCACCGTGGTCGTCTTTCTTGCGAAGTACAATTGCGGTTATCTCGATAAGGAAAGAGTTCAATTCACCCTGGTCCCACTTTGCAAAGAGATCGGCAGCCTTGTCGTCCGTAATATTGAATCCACGCTGGAGCAGGTCGTATGCTTCGGCGATCAACTGCATCAACCCGTATTCGATGCCGTTGTGGACCATCTTTACGAAATGTCCAGCGGATCCGTTTCCAACATGC
>JBBKXD010000058.1:0-3287 GCA_037969295.1 Pyrinomonadaceae bacterium
TGGATGGCCGAGGCCTTCGCAAATCTCGGTGAATACGAAGCCGCGATCCGGATCCACCACGAGACGATCAGGTTTGCTCCCGATTACTTGTTCGCCTACTACTTTCTCGTGCAGTCGTATTTGAGCACCGGCCGACTGTCCGAGGCGACAAAAGCCGCCGATGTCGCCGTAAAGCTGTCTGACGATATGTCGATCACACGCTCAGCTTCGATCTTGCTTAAAGCGAGGACAGGCGATCGCGAAGGCGCGCGCAACGAGCTGAACACGCTGATCGAAAAAAGGCGGCAAAAGTACGTGAGCGCGGTAAATATCGCGAGTGGGTTTGCTGTCCTGGACGAAAGGGACGAAGCGATGAGGTGGTTGGAGGTCGCAGATGAAGAACGCGATTCGAATCTGACGTGGCTCAATGTCGATCGTGAATTCGATTTCCTGCGCGACGATCCGCGTTTCCGGTCCATTTTGCGAAAAGTAGATCTTCCCGAATCGATCCAACTGGGGATTGGAAAGTCGGCCGATCGAGCGCGCTCGTCCGCGGAAGCGGATATTGGCAGCGAAAAGATAAAGCTTCCGCGAAAGAAAAGAAGATTGACGAAGCTCGCGATCGTCGGAGCGGCGTTGGTACTCATTCTCGCGGCGGGATTCTCGGGATACCGTTATCTAATGCCTTTTTCGGGTCAGCGAGAAACGGCTACGACTGAGAAGAATACTTTGATCCGTCTGACTGACTCGCCCTTCAACGACATGAATCCGACTTTTACCTACGATGGACGAATCCGCTTTTCTCGGTTTCTGGATAAGCAGACTCTGGCTACGTACGTAATGAATTTGGATGGAAGCGATCTGAGGGAACAAACGGAGATCCCGGAGCTCACCAGCGGAGTGTTCTCGCCTGATGGAACAAAGGTCTTTTATCATAAGCAATCCGGCGACTCTAATTTTTACCTTGCCAATACCGACGGCTCGGACGAGCGAGTAATGCCTTTCCGCCCCGGTAATTGTCAATGGTCGCCGGATTCGAAACAGCTCGTCTATCAGGCGAACTCTCGCGACGATTCGATCGCGAACAACTCCGACATTTTTATCTTCACGATTGAGACCGGCACCAGCGAGCCGGTGGTCGAAGGCCCGTTCTTCGATGCCGATCCTGTTTTTTCACCCGACGGTAAGAGTATCGCCTACGTTAGCGATGTCGACGGCAATTTCGAGGTCTATTCGAAAGTGATAGCGACCGGTGAGACAAAGCGCCTGACCTATAATCTCGGGCACGATTCTTTTCCGACGTATTCGCCCGACGGAACCCAGATAATTTTTAATTCTGATCTCGAGAAAGAAAACAACGACGTCTATCTGATGAATGCGGATGGCAGCAACGTGCGAAAGATCACCGACGAACCGGGCTGGGACGCGAGTCCGCCCAATTGCTGGTCGCCTGACGGAACGAAGGTATTACTGCTCAGCAACAAGGATGGGGGCAAAGACAACATTTACTTGATGAACCTCGAGCCGTATGCTCCGAAGCGCCTGGCTCCGGAAATAGAGAGTGTTGAGGCGCTGACTTCGTCTTACTCGCCCGGCGGCGATCAGATCGCTTATATGTCATCGAACGAGATCCGGATATTCGATATCGGACCGCGAACGGACAAATTCGTTTACCGAATTTCCGAGGGCGGGAGTCTTACATTCTCGCCGGACGGGAGCAAGTTATTATTCGCGGATCGAATCGACGACAACACGGAGATCTGTTCGGTCAATATCGATGGCTCCGGCTTTGTCAACATAACGCAGAATCCGTCCAGGGATCTGTCGCCCGCATATTCCCCCGATGGTACAAAGATCGCGTTCGCGGCGAATCGCGCAATGAGCACGGCCACATTTGAGATATACGTCATGAACGCGGATGGGTCGGAGCCGCGGTTGATCTACGGCGACCGAGCGATGTCCGTCGGTCCCACGTGGTCACCCGACGGGAAGCGTATTGTCTTCTCGAACGACAAGGAAGACGGACGCGTCGGGAACTTCGAGCTGTTTTTAATAAATGTCGAGGGCGGAACGCCGACACGCCTGACTAGCCGCCCAAAGTACGATATGGATGCGGTATTTTCGCCGGACGGAAGCCGGATCGCATTCGTGAGTAACGCCGATGGAAATGCGGAGATCTATGTGATGAATGCGGATGGCAGCGCGTTATTGCGTTTGACCCGTGATGCCGGCGACGACCTCTCGCCGCACTGGTCGCCCGACAGCAAGAAATTAATATTCACGAGTAATCGCAGTGGAAAATACGCGATCTACGAGATCGATCTTTAGTAGAAAGCTGGAACGGGTTCTAAAAGCGGATCAGAGCAGTGGCCTCTACTCTGAACTTCGCTACCACATTTATCCCAACCAAGCCCTGGCCAGCCGAGTTCAAACGTAAACCGTCACTTTAAGGAATGTCGCCGGAATCGACGTAGCGGTTTCGCTACCGCTTGTGTTCTGTTTAGTGAACAGATCTACAAGTTCATTTTGCAGATCCGTCGCTTTACCATTTGTTTGCGCGGCTTCGAAGGCATTCATCGTGGGCCCATAAAAGTCCCGAAATGAGGAGACGAAAGCCGATGGCGCGATCGGTGAATTGAACGTGAACGTCTCGCGGGCAAACGAAATCTTTTCAGCGGGTACACCGGCGGCGACAAAGCGCTCGGTAACATTGCTTTCGACACCCCACGTCATCGGGCTGACGAATCCGTCGGGCGGCGGCGGTGTATAGGCGGAACTGATCTTCAGTATCTGCGCGACCAGCGTCGGATCGCCCGGAATCCAGTTACCCATTATTATCCGGCCGCCGGGCCGCGTAACCCGGACCATCTCTTTCGCTACATCGAACGGCTTCGGCGCGAACATCGCCCCGAAGATCGATACGACAAGATCGAACGAATCGTCCTCCAGCGCATTCAGGTCGCTCGCATCCCCTTCCTGAAACTTGATATTCGTCAGGCCCTCGGCCTGGGCACGTTTGGTTCCGGCTTCGACCAGGTTCCGAGCGATGTCGACGCCAAGCACGTCGGCGCCGCGACGGGCTTCGGGCAATGCCGTTGTGCCATCGCCGCAGCCGAGATCGAGCACCTTCATGCCTTTCGTGATACCGAAAGTGTCGACTAGAGCGTCTCCGCTTTCGCGCATGCTCGACGCTATACGTGTGAAATCACCTTTTTCCCAGAGTGCCTTGTTTGGATTCATAAGCTCCTTTTAATGGTTAATATTCGATTTTTGAATTTTACGAACAAGTCGGGAAAAAGGCTAGGCGC
>JBBKXD010000059.1:0-9081 GCA_037969295.1 Pyrinomonadaceae bacterium
TTCGAGATCGACTTGATACGTCGCGCCCTGGACCAGACAGGCGGCCATCAGTCCCGGGCGGCACGCCTACTGGGTCTGAATGCGACCACATTAAACTCTAAAATCAAAACCTACAACCTAATGCCAAGGTCCTGAGCGGCATTGACCCACAAGATTGAATCGAAGATTCACACTGAAAAATGCAAAATTTTGTAGATACTTCAAAGTATTGTATGGCCGAGCTCCCCCGAAGGTAGATAACTCTAATATCAGCGTTAATTAAAACGGGCGCTTGAATGGCATAGAATTTGTCTCTCTAAACGTTATCTTATCTTCCTGTTCATAAATTAAAGGCATAAGTAAAGATCAAATTAAAATTTAGGAGGAGTACTATGAAGAGGTTTTCAACCATCTTTCTGCTTGTGGTGTTGAGCTCTGTAGTCGCTTTCGCACAAACCTCGGGTAGCCTTTCGGGAACCATTTCAGGGCCCGACGGAGCGCTTCCCGGGGCAACCGTGACAGCTACCGACACCAAGACCGGAAAGGAACTAACTGTAACGACGAACGGAGAGGGATTCTACCGTTTTCCCCAGCTCGAGTTCGGAACTTACAATATTCGCATCACGGCAAGCGGATTTAAGACGCTGGTCGCAAACGAACAGAAGATTGACGTTGGCCGTGAGGCTACGCTCAGCCCGACTCTGCAGATCGGAGAGGTTACCGCCGAGGTGGTCATAACCGCCGGAGCTGATGTTGTCACATCAACGACAGCCCAGATCAGCAACAGTATCAGTCCGCAACAGATATTGTCGCTTCCGATGGTCACGCGTAATCCGCTTACCCTCGCGGCTGGCGAGGCTGGGGTATCAGCAAACACTGCCCAGAACACGACGATCAACGGAATGCGCACGACTTTTACGAATATTACTCGTGACGGTATCAATATTCAGGACACCTTTATCCGTTCGAACGCTACGGACTTTGCTCCCGGACGTCCCTCCGTTGACGATACCGGCGAATTCACGATCACAACTTCGAATCAGGAAGCCGACCAGGGCTACGGTGGCGCCCAGATCCGTTTGGTGACGCCCCGCGGCACGAAGGATCTTCATGGCGCGTTGTTCGCATACAACCGCAACTCCGAGTTTGCTGCCAACAGTTTCTTCAATAATCGAAACGGCACCGTAAGACCATTTCGTAATCGCAACCAGTTTGGCGGTAAGGCAAGCTGGAGGCTTCCGGTTCCGGGGTTCGGCGAGGGAACACCACTCATATTTTGGAACAAGGCATATTTCTTCTTTGCGTACGAAGGGATACGCGACCCTGTAAGTGCCTCGGCGACAAGAACGGTTTTGTCACCGGCGGCAAAAGCGGGCACGTTCACCTACAACCGTGCGACGGCGGGTGCCGCGATCAACACGACGATCAATGGAGCGAACGTCAACTGTCCGGCAGCGGCCGGATCGGTTTGTACGATCACAAACTTCCTGCAATACGCGCAATCGATATTTCCGACTGGCAATATCCGTAGCACAACCTCGCCGATCATCGGCAGCTATTTCAACAGCCTGCCGGCAAGCAACTTCACCGGCGGTGATGGGTTGAATACACAGGGATTTCGTTTCAATCGCGGCTCCGATCAGACTCGAGACCAGTACGCGTCTCGGTTCGACGTTGATTTTGATGATTCGAATACGTTCAGCGTCATCTATAACGTCAACGATGAGTTGAACCTTCGCCCTGATGTCGATACTTCAGGGTTCAATACCTCTCCGGACGTAGACCAAACTTCAAAGAATAAACAGTTTACGGCGGCGTATCGACGCATTTTCTCGTCGAACTTTATCAATGAGGTTCGCGGTGGATTCTTCGGCAGCGAGGTGCCCTTTAACCGTCTGTCACCGGTGGGCGACTACATTCTGTCATTGCCTCTGGTCACCACGCCACTGGCATTCCTGAATCAGGGACGCAACACCAAGGCATTCAATATTCAGGACAACGCTGAATGGGCCATGGGTAGCCACACGATCAGATTCGGGGGCCAGGCGCAGATCTTCAGGGTCAACGCATACAACGACGCGCAGATCTATCCGTTGGTTGCGGTCGGTGCCGGCTCAGCTACGACATTTGCAACCGGGAACTTTACTGCCGTCGGTGGAATTAGTAACACCCAGTTGACGACGGCAAACAGTCTTCTCGGTCTATTAGGCGGCCATTACACCACCGTGACCCAGTTCTTCAACAAACCGGACATTGGCACCCCGTTCCAACGTCTTGCGACGGAATTTCGCGCCTTTAGGTACGAGAATCATGCTCTCTATGTCGCGGACCGCTGGCAGGCGGCTAAGGGCCTGACCGTGAATGTCGGTGTCCGCTACGAATTGTTCCCGGCTCTCCGAAACAACACCGGTAACGCACTCGAACCAGTCATCGGTGATGACCTTATCGGGTCGCTTCTGAATCCGCTCGGTACCTATCAGCCGATCGGCGGCAACGCGGGTCGAAAGAACGCGTACTACAAGACGGATTACAACAACTTTGCTCCGAGTCTGGGCGTCGCCTGGACACCGAGAGTTGGTGGCAGTTTCGGCCGCTTCCTTTTTGGTGAGAACAAGACCGTTATTCGCGGCGGTTACAGCCATATTTACGGTAATGACTCAATCGTGACATCCGTGAACAACGCTGCCGTCGGTAATTCCGGACTCGGTCGAAGCGGACTTCAATTCGCAGGTTTGAATAACCGAATTGACGCTGGTCCGCCCCCCGAGGTTCCGACATTTCCGGAACCGGTTTTCCCGTTGACCTATTTGCATAACAATAGGCTGGGAGTCGGAAACTTTTTCGGGACGGTTTTTGCCATCGATCCGAACCTGAAAACTCCGAAGGTCGAACAGTACAGTTTCGGCGTCCAGCGTGAATTCTGGGGTAACATGGCTTTCGAAGCTCGTTACGTCGGAACCCGAAGTAATAATCTGGCTCGCGGCGTCGATCTGGGACAGATCGATATTGTGAACAACGGTTTTCTTTCGGACTTTCTTCGTGCTCAGAACAATTTGCGGTTGACCGGCGATCCGTTTTGCGTTGCCGCAGGCTGTCAGGCTCTGACCATCTTCCAGCAAGTTGCGGGTTCGCCGGGGCGGTTAGGAGTTGCTCCGACCACTGCTTCAACGCCGGCCGGAACTTTGCAGCGCAATACGTTCCTGGGTCATTTGAATAACGGAACGCCGGCTGACCTTGCTATTGCATACATCAACAGCACGAATCCGGCCAACCTGAACAACCAGCCGAGTTCGGCAGGACCGACCTTGGTTCCGAGGGTCAATTTCCTTCCCAATAACTCGTCGGGAGTCATCGATCTTTTCCTGAACGACGCACGGTATCGGTATGACTCGCTTCAGGTTGAATTTCGTAAGCGGTTCTCCGATGGCTTGTTTTTCAAGGTCAACTATACGTATTCGAAAAACCTGACGGATGCCATCGGCACCTCGCAGGCACTTTTTGAACCGTATTTGGATAATGCCCGCCAAGGACTTGATAGACAGCGTGCCGATTTTGACACGACTCATGTCTTGAACTTTAGCGGTATTTACCAATTGCCGTTTGGGCAGGGGAAGAGATTCCTTAATTATCGCGGGTTCGCGGACAAGATCCTGGGTGGCTGGGAACTTTCTGGTCTGGGAACTTGGTTTTCGGGTGCCCCGATAACTTTTGTTGACAGCCGGGGCACGTACAACCGTACTGGTCGGTCGGGTCGACAGACACCGTTTTCTAGTCTCACGAACAATGAGATTCAAGCGTTGACGGGAATCTACGAACAGAACGGTAACATCTATTTCATCAATCCGAGCGTGTTGCTTCAAACCTTGAACACATCAACGGGCGTTTGGAACAGCACGGGCTCGAGTGGCTACAACATTAACGGCGCCGGAACATTCCCCGGCCAGGTTTTCTTTAATGTCCAACCGGGACAAACGGGAAATGTCGGACGTGCTTTGATCGATGGACCCGCGTTCTTTAACGTCAACATGGCTTTGTTAAAGAACATCAAGTTCACCGAATCAATGCGTCTTCAACTCCGTATGGAGGCGTTCAATGTACTTAATAACGTGAACTTTAATATTTCGGCGGCTCAACAGCTCTCGAATATTAACAGCACCACGTTTGGCCAAATAACTTCCACTGCAAACTCTGCTCGCGAACTTCAGTTCGCTGCACGTTTCGAATTCTAGTTCAGCAATCCTGCTGTACTTTTCGCCCGCCGGTAGAAAAAACCGGCGGGCTTTTTCTTTTTGATTTCATAGGCTCCGGCCGGGACGCTATACTTAATCACTCATTTCCGATTCGGATGGATACGCACTCCTTCGACAATAAACTCTCGCTCGTTCCGCTCGGCCCCGGCGATCTTATCGATCGTGCGGTGCGATTTTATCGTCGAAATTTTTGGACGTTCGTATTCATCGCGGCACCTCCCGTTATTACCGGAACGGTGATCTCGGTCGCCTGGACGTTTCTCACGCGATCGCTGTTCTCGATGGGCGCCGGGAACAACGCTCTCGAGCTCACGCTTTACTACTTGTTCGTATGGCTCGGGGCGATCGTGATCTGGTTTACGGAAACCGTTGCGACGCTTTCCGTGATGGGCGGGGCATCGCGCAACTTCGTTCGGCACCTTCTTTTCAATGAGCCGCTCACGTTTCGAGAAACATACGCGAACACATGGAACCGACTTGCCGGACTCCTTCTGGCATCCTCGATCATCGCCGTCCTGGTAGGAACGGTCGGCATTGTCGTCGTTTATGTCGGCCTCATCATCGGAGCTCTGTTGATCTTCCTGGTCGCAAGCGCTCTTTCGATAGTTCCTCCGCTGGCCGTATTAGTAGGCGTCGTGCTCGGCGTCGCCACGACTCTCGGAACTCTTTGGCTGTTCTTTCTTGTCGCCTCGAGGTTCGCATACGTTCCGCAGGTGATGCTTGTCGAAGGACAGGGAGTATTTTCGTCGATCTCCCGGAGCGCGAGCCTCGCGAGCGGCAACGTCAAGCGCCTTGCCGCTCTTTTTTTGTTCTCGATTGCGGCAACTTATTCGGCACTCGCACTTTTTTACATTCCACTGATCTGGTACGCATGGACTCAGGGCGTCGAAGTTTTTGCATTCGAATCGGATCTTGTTCCCGCATGGTACGAGATCGCTTCGCAGCTTATATGGCAGGCTAGTCTTATACTGCTAACGCCTGTCTGGATGGTTGGATTGTGTCTGCTGTATGTCGATGAGCGAGTGCGGCACGAGGGCTATGACATCGAGCTGATGGCGGCACGGCGATTGGGCGAGATCCCCTCGGTTCCGCAAACTTACATCAACCCGCTTCAGCCGGCTCTCGCGACGCAAAAACCACCCGAGGCGACGCCACCGTCGAGTAGATCGTCGTTGACGACCCTGAACCTCAAATGAAACGCAGTTTACCTTCCATGGTCGCAAGCCTGATCCGCGGGGTGACGCTCGCAACACTGGCGCTGTGCTTCTGTAGCGGCTCGCTGGCCGCGACCATCGAAGAATATAAAAGCAAAATAGATTCCGCCCGAAAGCTGGCGATCGAGCTCGAGACCACGCTACGGAATGACGACAGCAGCGAATCAGATATCCGCGAGTTTGCTGTCAGGATACGCCAGGATTTTCCGACTGCAGAGCGCGTCGAGTGGAATGGCGGGACCGTTGAGACAACAAGCGGCTGGCTGCTCGATAAGACTCACGAACTGGAAGGTGACACTGACGCGAAAAAGCGGCTGTTGGCAGTTGTCGAGATTCGCGAATATCTGTCGGCTATTTCGTTCAAGCTCGAGGAGCTAAGACTAGCCGCCGCGGCTGAGCGAACAAAGGATGAGGATAAACAGAAGCTAGCCGAGATACTGAGACGCGAAGAATATCAGAAGCCGCAGGAACAAGAGGAAAGCGTGGTTCAGGCGTGGCTGCGCCGATTCCTGGAATGGCTCGAGAGCATCTTTCCAAGATCAAGCGACCCCGCTCCGGCGTTTTCCGGGCTGAGTGCACTGACGGTCCTGCTGCAGGTCCTGATCTACGGCGGATTGCTCGCACTGCTTGGCGTCCTCGTCTATAAGATCGCGCCTCTGCTCTTTCCGAAGCTAAAGCGCAGCCGAAAGCCTAAGAAGAGAAAGGATCGGATAATACTGGGCGAGCAGCTCGGGGAGGATGCCACGGCCACAGATCTGTTTGCCGAGGCTGAACAGTTGGCTCGCGAAGGAAACCTGCGCGGAGCGATACGAAAAGGTTATGTCGCGCTGCTATGCGATCTAAGCGATCGCAAAGTGATCGGGCTCGCCCGTAACAAGACGAATCGTGATTATCTTCGCGACGTCCGGTCGCGTCGCGATCTCCACCCGCGGATGCAGTCCGTCACCGACACATTCGAACGGCACTGGTACGGATTTCAGGAATCCGCGGATCAGGATTGGGTCCGATTCCGCGAAGAGTATAACGAGGCGATCCGCAGTGTGTAGGTCGGGCGCCTGAGCAAATGAAGCAGAAACTTCTCATTTTTGTTGTCCTTATCCTTTTGGTGCTGCTGCTTGCCGGGCTCAACGCAGCGACGTACGTCCAAAAAGAGAAAGTCGCCGACACGGAATTTTCGCCAAACCGTTCAACGTATAATTCGGGCAGCACGGGGACGATGGCGTTTTACTCGTTGCTTTCCGAAACCGGCAGAAACGTTATGCGCTGGCAGACGTCGCTCGAGGCTCTGCGCTCGGACACAAAGGATCGCCCGGCCGTTTTTGTGATGATCGGGCCTCTCCGGCGTGAGTTGAGCGACGAGGAAAGCACCAGTCTCATGCAGTGGGTTTCGGCGGGCGGCGTTCTTATTATTGTCGATCGCGAACCGTCTTCCGAACTCCTCGTAACAACTTCTCAATGGAAGATGTCGGTATCGCCGCAGGTCAGTCCTGAACTTCTCGTCGTCGACGCGTCCGACCAGAAACAGATGACGGCCGACAAACCGGCGCAGAAACCGGTACAGCCATCTCACTTCTCGCGGGATGTCAATGCCGTTCAGCCTTCGCGATTCGCCTCGTCGATAACCCTCGAGCGCTATGACGACGTCACCGGTCCGAAGGGCGACATAAGCACCGTCGCGCGGGGCACACCGGAAACGCCTTCGCCGACGCCCGTCGATTTTTTTGCCAGTAGCTCGCCACCGCCGCCGCAGGAGATCGACGATGAATCTCAAACTTCGGTTTCGGAAACCGACGAAACGTCGATGGACGAGGAGGTCACAGAGCCTGATGAAGCTGTGGCGGAGTTCGAAGCTCCGATAGTTCACATCGGCGAGTCGGGGCAGAATCTGCTTATCGAAGCGCCATTCTCAGAGGGGCGCGTGATCATTCTATCCGACCCGTTCATCGTCTCGAACAACGGCATCAATCTGGTGGACAACGCTCAGCTCGCGATAAATCTCGTGACCGCTCGCGCAGGACCGATCGCGTTCGACGAATATCATCACGGCTATGGCGTGAACAACAATCGCTTCTTTCAATACTTCGAAGGGACGCCTGTGATCGCGATCTTTCTTCAATTCGGATTGGTCGTCGCTCTGATCTTCTTTTCGCAGAGCCGCCGATTCGCGCGGCCGATCCCTGAATCCGAACCGAACCGTCTATCGAAACTCGAATACGTTTCGGCTATGGCAGAGCTGCAGCAGCGCACGCGTGCATACGATCTCGCGATCGAGAACATATATACGGATTTTCGGCGACGAGTCACCGCGCTGGTCGGGCTCGACAATACAACGGCGACGAGAAAAGAGATTGCCGGGCGGATCGCAGAGCGGATCCGCGGCGATGCCCGCGAACTCGAAGAGCTGATGTACAAGTGTGAGGACGTGATCCACGGCGAACCGATCGGTAAGAAAGAAACCGTTTCCCTCGTCGA
The DNA here is from genome assembly GCA_037969295.1 of Pyrinomonadaceae bacterium. Taxonomy (GTDB): domain Bacteria; phylum Acidobacteriota; class Blastocatellia; order Pyrinomonadales; family Pyrinomonadaceae; genus OLB17. The sequence continues at coordinate 7,916 of JBBKXD010000059.1, forward strand.
ACGTCTTCGGGAAATTGAAGGCAAGCTGGGACTCAAGCGAGTCGCGAGGAACGGTCTGTAGCTATGCCCCTATCACACCTGATCTTGCTGATCCTGCTTTTTTTCGCGACGAGCGTGATTGGCGTAGTTACCGGCAGCAACTCGCTCATCACCGTTCCCGTGATGTTTCAGCTCGGGATAGATGAAAAGATGGCGGTCGCCACCAACATGTTCGGGCTTACGTTTATGGCGATCGGCGGAACGATTCCGTTCGTCCGTCAGGGCAGAATCGAGTTTCGGAAACTTACGCCGTTGATCGTTCTGACGATGGCGGGTTCGGCGGTGGGTGCAATGTTGGTCGGGCTGATCACGAACCAATCGATCAAGCTCATCGTGACGATATCGATGATCGCGATGATCATCTTTTCCCTGGCTCGACCGAGGCCCGCGGACACCACCGATCGACCGTCATCCGTCCGGCGTCCGGTTTTAGTCGTCACTTATCTGTTGGTATTTTTGCTGGCTATTTACGGCGGACTCTACAGCGGTGGATATGTGACGATACTAACGGCGGTGCTCGTGACCTTCGCGGCGATGAACTTTGGCGAGTCGGTCGCGGCGACGAAATTCATAAACGTATTTTCATCGGGAATTGCCACTCTAATCTTTATGTGGCAAGGTTTAGTACATTATCAACTTGGGATCTTCCTTGCGATTTCCATGTTCGCCGGAGCGTTTATCGGAGCTCATTACGCGACGAAGATGAATGAGATTTGGCTGAGGCGGATCTTCTTAGCCACGGTTCTTATTCTCGCGATCAAGACCGTTGCCGATTTTTCATAGGCTCCCCTCCTTGTTTAGGAGGGGTGGCATTCGCGAAGCGGATGACGGGGTGGTAGTTAAGAAAAGGATCAGAGATTCGGCCGAACTACCACCCCGCCTCGCAAAGCCTCGGCACCCCTCCTAAACAAGAAGGGGAGCTAAGACGCCGGTCACTACCGCAGGCGGTTCCGACGAGAAAACAGCTGATCACTACCGCTTCCGGTACCGACGATACAAGAGATGCTTAATCACACACCATCTACCGTTGCCCACATCCTCAACGAACTGCGCAAGTCAATTGTCGGCCAGGATGAGGTGATCGAACAGATCCTCGTCGCCATTTTGGCTGAGGGCCATGCGCTATT
>JBBKXD010000060.1:0-8603 GCA_037969295.1 Pyrinomonadaceae bacterium
TAACCGGTTCCCGCAAAGACGCTAAGCCGCAAAGAAGAAAGTTCTAAAACCAACTAAAGAAAGAACTCGTCGCCGTCTGGAACCTTCGTTTTATTCCGCCGAACAGCCAGTCTGACGCACGTCCTATTTTTTGAAATATTAGAATCTCGGAAGCGTCATCAAAGATCGAATAAAACACGGGAACCGCAAGCAGCGTCAACAGCAGGCACAACGACTGTCCGCCGACGACGAGCACGCCGATCGAGCGGTTCGTTCCTGAACCTGCGCCGGAAGACCAGACCAGCGGCAGCATGCCGGCGACAAGCGCAATTGTCGTCATCAGGATCGGCCGGAGACGATCGCGGTTCGCCTGAATGATCGCGTCGTAACGATTCATTCCTTGCGAACGTAAATTCATCGTGTGATCGATCTGCAAGATCGCATTCTTTTTAACAACCCCGAAAAGCAGAAGCAGTCCGAGTCCGGAAAAGATGTTTACCGTTTGCCCCGCGATCAGCAGGCTGACGATTCCGAACGGTATCGAGAGCGGCAAGGTCAAGAGAATCGTCACGGGATGGATGAACGATTCGAATTGAGCCGCCAGCACGATGTACATAAAGACAAACGACAGCACGATAGCGAGCGCGAAGTAATAAAGGGATTTGCCGAGCTCTTTCGATTGGCCAACGTAACCGGTCCGGTATCCGGCCGGCATTGATAACGTCTTTACATAGCTATCTATGTCCGCGGTAATACTCGTAGCGGAACCGCCGGGACGCGTGTTTGCCAACAGGGTGACTTGGCGCTGACGGTTAGTTCGTTCAATTGAGCTTGGTCCAGTTCCGCTAGAAACTTTTACGAGACGATCGAGAGTCACCCAACCAACCTTTGTCGACGGAACGATCAGACGTTTCAATCCTTCAACGTCACTGCGATAAGCATTGAGGGCACGCACGCGCACCTCGTATTGCTCGGTCCCCTCATTGAATGTAGTCGCCTGGAGACCCGCAACCAGCGTGTTCAGAGCCTGGGATACATCACTGATTCGAACACCCAGATCAGCCGCGACATCGCGATCAACCTGGAGCCTGACTTCCGGCTTGCCGCTGATCAACGTCGAATCGACGTCGACCGCGTCAGGAATCGTCCGCATTTTCTCGAGGATCTTCGACGAAAACTCCTCGAGCTTTTTCAGATCGGGGCCGGCGATCAAAAACTGTACGTTCGCATTTCGAAAGCCGCCGCCCGAAAACGCAGCGACCTGCTGGACCGCCGTTCTGAGCTGAAGCTCCTCGGGAAACTTTTCTTTGTCGGCCAGCAAGTCACGCGTCTTAGCCATCATCTTTTCCTGCGACAGATCGCGGTCCTCGATCGGAGCCAGCTTTACATAGATCGAACCGCTGTTAACGACCTGCTGCTGACCTCCGCCGACGGTAACAAGCGTGTCGGTCACGCCGGGTAGCTTGCGTATCTCGACCGCCGCGCGTTCAAAAACTTGCGCTGTCGCGCCGAGGCTCGAGCCTTCTTTTGCGCGGATCGTGACTTCGAATTGCGATTGATCGTCAACCGGCAGAAAATTCTTGCCGACAAACATGAACAGAGGGACGATCGAAAGAAATACAAGCACGCAGAGCGTAACGATCACCCAACGATTGGCCATCGAGAAACGCAGCAGCCACGTGTACACACGATCAACGTGACGGAACCAGCTCGTGTGTTTCGAATCGCTTACAGGCCCATGCTCCGAATCCCGCGTCCCAAAATGGCCATCGTCCTCTACCGCTTCACTTGGGACTTGGGACTTGGGACCAGTGACTTCTTCCTCCCCCACCTGCATCGATTCCTTCCGCTTTATCAATCGCGCGGCGAGCATCGGTGTCAGCGTGAACGAAACGATCAGCGAAATGCCGACCGCGAACGAAGCGGTCAGGCCAAAGCTCGACATGAACTTTCCGACGATGCCCTGCATAAAGCCGATCGGAACGAACACCGCCATCAGCGAAAGCGTCGTCGCGAGAACTGCAAGACCGATCTCGCGAGTGCCCTCGATCGCCGCTTGAAACGGCTCCATGCCTTTCTCTTCAACGAATCGATAAATATTCTCGAGCACGACGATCGCATCGTCGATGACGATGCCGACCATCAGCGTGAGGGCAAGCATGGTGATCGAGTTCAACGTGTACCCCATCGCATACATCAGTGCGAACGTCGAAATGATCGATGTCGGGATCGCAAGCGCGGCAATAAATGTCGAGCGGATACTCCAAAGGAACAGGAAGACGACGATCGAGGCGAGTATCGAACCGAGGATGAGATGCTCCTCGATCGCACGCAGCGAGTTCTCGATGAAGATCGAGTTGTCGCCGATGATCCGAACCTCAAAACCCGGCGGAAGCGTTCCCGCAATTCCCTTTTCTTTGTCGCCGGTTATTTCCTTGAGTCGTTCTTTTATTTCGTGAGCGACCGCGACCGTGTTCTGTCCCGACTGTTTCGAAACGATCAGCGTCACAGCGGGCCTACCATTCAAACGAGCTTCGGATCGAATTTCTTCGGCGCCGTCTTCGGCATAGCCGAGGTCTTTTACTTTTACCGCATAAGTCCCTCGAGTCGCGACAACGACGTCATCGAATTCGCCGGGCTTCTGGATCTTACCCATCGTACGGACGCTGGTTTCCTTTTGCCCTTCGTCGAGGCGGCCGCTGGGAAATTCAATGTTTTGAAGTCTTAAAGCGTTTGAGACTTCGGCCGCCGTGACGTTGTACGAACGCATCTTGTCCGGGTCGACCCAGACGTTTATCTGTCGTTCCTGACCGCCGATGATCGTGATCTGGCCGACGCCGCTGACCGATTCGATTCGTTCCTTGATACGGTTCTTTGCAATTTCAGTAACTTCGCGAAGCGATGTCGGAGCCGCTACCGAAATTCTGAGAACGGGCGCGGCATCGGTGTCCAGCTTTTGAACTGTCGGCTGCTCCGCAGTCTCGGGGAGATCCCGAATCACATTCTGGACCTTTGTCTGAACCTCGTTGAAAGCGACCTCGACATTCTTTTCCAGAATGAACTGAACGAAGACCTGTGAGAGTCCCTCGACCGACGTCGAACGCAGCTCGTCGATACCGCTGATCGAATTGACGGCTTCTTCAACCTTTTCGGTGATCTCGGTCTCGATCTCTTCAGGCGAGGCACCGGGATTGAGAACCGTAATGGTGATCGTCGGAAAGTCGATCTTCGGAAAGAGGTCGACCCCGAGGGAGACAAACGAGAACAGGCCGACAACCACGAGCGAGAGGATCAACATCGTGGCGAAAACCGGACGCTTTACACAAATTTCTGCTAGCCACTGCATAACTTATTAGTCAATAGTCCCAAGTCCCAGGTCCCAAGTCTCAATCCCAGGTCTAAATCCAAAATCCAAAATCCAAAATCTAAAATCAGGACCTACTGTCTTACAAAAACGCCATCCGTAAGCTGGCTCAGATCGCTGGTGACGACCGCGTCCCCCTCGACCACGCCTGATTTGATCTGGATCATGTCATTTTCGAGCAGCCCGAGTTGGACGAATTGTTCCCGGGCTATTCCATCCTTGACGACAAAAACCGAGTTCGTATCGCCTACCGTCCTGATCGCTCTGGCCGGGACCATAACGGCAGGTTCGGGCTTAGATTGAGTAATGCGAACGGTCGCAAACTGGCCCGGTTTTAATAGGCCGTCGACGTTCTGAATTTCGGCCTCGACCGTTAAGGTTCTGGCCGTGGCGTTCAGGCTCGGTGAAATTCGAACTATCACCCCGGCGAATTTCCGCTCGGGCCAGGCCGTGGTCTGGACAGAAACACCCTGCCCGGTCGCGACTTTCGCGATGTCCTGCTCAGAAATGTCGATGCGAACGCGGAGCGTGGACGTTCGGACGATCGTTGCGATCTTCGAGTTCGGTGTACTTGGTGAAATATACTCTCCGACGTCTGCCGTTCGCTCAGCTACATAGCCGCTCATTGGAGCAAGAACGTTCGTGTCTCCGACGGCTTTTTGCGCCGCGGACACCAACGTCTGTACGCTTCCGAGAGCCGCTCGAGCGACACCGACAGCACTCCGCGAGGATTCGTAGGCGGCACGCGCCGTGTCGATGGCGCGGATCGCAACCGCGGCGTTTGAACGTGCCTCGTCGAGTTGGCCAATGATCGCATCACGCTGCGATTTGCGCTGGTCGTATGACGATCTCGAGACGTCGCCCGTTTCGAGCAACCGCTCGGCGCGGCGCAATTCCCTTTCCGCTAAGTCGAGTTGGGCTGTGAACGTCTTCACCTGCGAGAAGTCCTTGATCTGAAATGTCTCACCGTCTTTCACGCCAAGTCGTGCCTGCGTCTGGCGCAGGTTGGCGAGGCCCTGTTCGGCATTTGCCTCGGCTTGCTGGACAGCTTGTCTCTGCTGTTCGACCTGCGCACGCGCTTGCTCCAGGCGGATCATCGCGTCACGAGAATCAAGCCTCAACAAAACACTGCCCTGCGAGACATAGCTGCCAATGTCGAAATTGACCTCTACGATCTTGCCGGCGACCGCCGGTGCGACGTCCGTCTGGGCGTCACTCGAAAGATTACCGGTCGCCTCGATATACGTCGGGATCGGAACGATTGTCGCCTGCGCGGTCGTAACATCGACGACGAGCGGCTCCGAATTCGAGTTGTTTGTGGCGGAGTCTGCTCTTGAACCGCACGCGGCCGTTAAGATCGAACTAACGGCGATGATCGAAAAAATAAAAAAGAGAGAGTCGTGTTTTCTCATTTCATTATAAAAGTTGGATCGATATCCGGACGAAATTCATTCACTTCAGGACACCACGAAGGACGATCTCCGCAAAATTCTTAGCCGCTTCCTCATTTGAAATATCAAGGAGCCGGCGCTTTTTGTCCCACAAGATATTGTTCAGCGAATGATGGATAAGCATCCCGAGGAACGCGCGGACGACCACCCGGGGGTTTATGTCCCGCATAACGCCATCCTCCTGTCTGTCGCGGACGTATTCGCCGATAAAGCCATAAACCTGCGAGACGAACTCGCCGAAAAAACGGTCCGCTAATTCGTGTTCTTCGAGCGCCGAGTAGAACAGCAGGCGCATAAAAGCTTCGTCCTTCTGATGATTCTCCATCGCCTGGAGGGCAAGGTTGTAGAAAACGCCCTGATCATCCTTTCGTCCGATCGCCTCCTTCAGCACTTCATTACTTTCCCAGGGAAACCGATGGAGCCCGTCGCGACACGTCTTGCTGTGCAAGATCGCCCCGTAAAGTTCATCCTTGGTCGCAAAATGCCGAAAAATGATAGCTTCGGATACGCCGGCGGCCTTCGCGATCTCCTTGGTTGTCGTTCCCTTGAATCCACGTTGTGAGAATAGGGTAACGGCCGTCTGCAGTATCTGCTCTCGGCGCGCATCGGCGGGCATTCGCCCGGGCGGGTCACAATTAAATATCTCGTTGATCAAATCAGTGGTCTCCCTGCGTCTAAGTAAGTGCTTACTTACTTGCAGATCGAAGATTCTCAAATGAACGAAAAGTTGTCAAGCCAACCCTGCCATTTGGCGTCTAAACACGTATAAATCGGTACGAAACGACATTGACCTGAACTTTTATGGTCAACTTTCGTTACAATATCAGCAGAGAGACTGCCGAATACAAGGAGGATATAGAAATGTCGGAATTTGAAGCTGAGGTCAAAAAGGCCGAAAACGAATTGGAACAAAGCCTGGTGCCGTTAGTTCCGGAACAGGCTGATGGGACAAACAATTTTTTGGATGACGAATTTTTGGGAGATCTAAAGATGCAGGCACAGGAATATGGACAGCGGCTGCAGGACGCCGCTACGAAAGCAAAGGATTTTGCGGGCGAGAAATTTGCTCAGGCGGGAGATAAGTTCAAGGATCTACAGAATAAGGATCCGAAAGAGCTTGTCGAGGACGCGAAGGAATACGCGAGGCAAAAGCCGGGTCAGACAATCTTGATCTCGGCAGCGATCGGGTTAGTACTGGGTTTCTTGCTGAAGGGAAGACGCTGACGCGAGATCTAAACACATAAGAAAAGGGCGATTCCATGTCTGGAATCGCCCTTTTTAATACCGATTTTCTACATTTGCTTAGTCCTGGGCGTGAATCAGGCGACGTGTTCTGTCACCGAAAAGAACGTCGATCTTCTGCAGATCCAAAACGGCTGTCACTTCACCCTGGCCAAAATGCGAATGCATCATTGCCTGGCCTTTCTTATACTTACGGGTGCGGTCATAAGGCGAGGCAGCTTTGTTCGATTTGCCGACATTTACCGAGGTCTTAACGCCGCGGCTGAATGTGCTTGCCGTCGAGCAAGATTCACACATCGCTGATGTTATCTTGCCGAGCTTCGTCACCGTTTGAACCAGATGATTCTGCTCGACGTCACACGACGAACACATCATCACTATCGAATCACCTACTGCATATTTTTCTGCTTTCATATTTCCGTATCCTTAAGTTATTTCCGACGTCGCCCGCCGTATGAGCGAAAACTCCTTGCGACCGTGCTTTTGCGTACAGGCGCGACCGGAGCCCTAAAAACCTCACCCCCGAAAGCCGGTAGCAGCATGCGTTCTACGGGCTGCCCGGTTAGCCGCTCTATCGCCCGCATCGAATGTTCCTCAGCGGTCGTAAGAAGAGTTATCGCACGTCCCTTGTTGCCTGCGCGGCCCGTTCGGCCGATGCGATGGACATAGTCCTCAGGCACAACGGGAACGTCGTAGTTTATCACATGTGAAACCGAATCGATATCGATCCCTCGGGCGGCCACGTCTGTCGCTACCAGAACCCTTGTTTTACCCGACTTGAAGCCCCTAAGAGCAGCTTCGCGTTGGGATTGCGAGCGATCGCCATGTATCCGATTCGACTTGAGAGACCGCTTTTCAAGGACGTGGGCCAGGCGGTCGGCACCGCGTTTGGTCCGCGTAAAGATCAGGACTCTGTCAAAGTCTTCTTTATCAAGCAGTTCGAGCAAAAGAGGCATCTTAAACTGCTGCCCGACAGGGTAGGCGGTCTGTTCGATCGTAGTTGCCGCCTTTCCGCGGGGACTAACCTCGACGTAATGCGGATCGTCCATTAATGAAAGTGCGATTCGTTCGATTTCGCTTGAAAGCGTCGCCGAGAAGAACAAGGTCTGTCTGTTGGACGGGATCGCCTGGTTGATTCGCTTGATAGCAGGCAGAAAGCCCATATCGAGCATCCGGTCGGCTTCGTCGAGCACGAGTGTGTCTATCTTTGAAAGATTCAACATGCCCTGCTCCATAAAGTCCATCAGACGGCCCGGGGTGGCGACGATAATATTCGCGCCATGGCGGATCGCGTCGATCTGGTTCTTGTAACTCGCACCACCGATGATGGATACGCAACGAACTTGTCTTGGGGCGAACTGCCGGCAAAAGGCATCGGTTTGATTTGCCAACTCACGCGTCGGCGACAGGATGAGCACTGTCGAGCCCTGTTTCCGACTGATCTCCAGATTTTGAAGTATCGGAAGCAAAAAGGCTGCGGTCTTGCCCGTTCCGGTCTCGGCCGTCGCAATGACGTTCTTGCCTTGTAAAACTAACGGAATCGCCTGTTCTTGAATAGGTGTAGGCGTAATGTAACCCAATGACTCGCATCTCGCCGTCAACGACGGCTGCAAGCCTAAATCTTTAAAACTCATTTGTATTTTTTAGTTATCTCTCTACGAGTAACCGTAGCCCGAATTCATGAAGAGCCAGCATTCCATTTAGAACGCACACACCAACATTTGAATCGTGAACTACGCCGTGAAGCGAGGTTCATTACGGTATTCGATTATTTTAAGAAGTTATCTAACGGTGGGTTAATACTTTCGGCTTAACGGTATGAGCGAAGGACCAACGCGAGAAGGCTTAACAAAAAAGCTAAGCCGCTTCTGACAGTTATAAGGGAACCATCTCTCGAGTTTGATCGCTGACTCACATTGAGGGCGAAATTACCGTCGACAAAAGAGAGAAGGAATTATCAAATAGTGAGACTACAGTAAGTTACGGAAAGTTGCAAGCTAATTTAACCCGACCCATTCCGCGGCTACGTCCCGTGGTGTCCGCTTTTTGCCGTCGACCTCGTAATTCAGTCTCCTCATTTCCTCGGTCGAAATTGCGTTATTCATGCGCTGGAACGCATCGCTCAAAACGCCGAGTTTTTCAGAACGTCCTATAAACACTGCCTGATATGGAGGGAAGTAGTGACGATCGTCCTCAAGTTGGAACAGATCGAGCGAGGAGATCAAACCGTCCGTGGAGTTTCCCGCGATGATGTCCAGCTCGCCGGTTTGGAGGGCTCGATAGGTCAAAGAAAGATCCATCTCCCTCGGTTGTTTCGCGAAGTCGAACCCGTAAGCTTTGGAAAACCCAGGATAACCGTCGGCTCGGGACATGAAGTCCTGTCCGAACCCGGCCTGCCAGTTTTTACCAAGCGGAACCGCGTCCGAGATCGTTTTTAACCGGTTCTCACGAGCAACCTGGCCGCGCACCAGGATCGCGAAATCGTTTGCAAAACCGATAGACGGGCTAACGGCCAGATGAAATTTCTCAGCGTACTCGGCTTTTGTCTGGTCGTAGACAGCTTTCGG
>JBBKXD010000061.1:0-2926 GCA_037969295.1 Pyrinomonadaceae bacterium
ATCTTTTCGACGAGGCGATCGACGACCGCGATGTCGGCGTAGCCGAAGTGAATGTCGGAAATGTGGACGATCCTACGCATTTTCTTTCGGGACAATAACTTTCAGAGCGCCCGGGCGTATCGTGTAGACCAAAGGCGTCTCGATGGTGCGAACTTCGCCGTCCAGAGCAACATACAGCTTTTTGCGTCGTGTTTGTATGGTGATCGAGTCTGTATTCACCCCCTCAAAATCCTCCCACTGCTGCAAGCCGCCAAAGACTGTGTGCAGCAACAAGAGAGCGACACCCCATCGGCCGCCTCGATGAAGAAAATAGACGCTCAGCTCACCTTCATCGAGCGATTGCCGTCGGCCGATATTGTAAAGATCCATCTCGTACTCGTTGTTTCCGACAAAAACGAACGGAGTTTTTCGCAGAAAGCTCTTTCCGTCGAGATCAATCCGAACCTTCAGAAACGGAGAAAACCGCACCATCTGGAGTGTGGCCCAAAATGCGGCGCTCCATTTCCCACGGCCGAGGCGCTGCTGCTCGACGCGGCGTAACACAATCCGCGGATAAAGGCCGATGCTCGAGTTGTTAATAAAAGTTCGGCCGTTGATCTCCGCGAGATCGACCACCTTTACATTGCCGGTCGCGATCGTATTTACGGCTTCTGAAATATCCTGCGGAATCGCGAGGTCTTTCGAGAAATTGTTGAGTGTGCCGAGCGGCAGAACCCCAAGCGTCTTTCCGGCCTTCGCGACTTCGGCAGCGATGGCACTGATGGTACCGTCGCCTCCGCCAGCGACGACGATGTCGGCAGTCTTTGCCGCACTCGTTGCGATCCGCTCAAGCTCATCCCCATCTTCCGCGAGGTGCACATTCGCCCGCAGATCGTGCTCGAGAAAGCGTTCGCAAAGGCTTTCGGCCGTCTCTTCGCCGAGCACACTACCCGAACCGGAGTTGATGATGACCTCGATCGGCAGAGCCATGCGATTATTATCTCAGATAATCTTCCTCAGCGGTCGTTGATGGTCACTTCCCGCCTTGCGACAAACGCTCGGCACGCCAAGAAATCATTGATTTGAATTGCGGGTTCGTATTATTATTCCGGACTAAGTAATCAGCAGCTTTGCTGTTCCAAGCCAAGCCAATCCGTCGACCCGACCGCACGGAATGTTTATGCGATATTTAGCCTTCGCCCCGCTCGGCCTTTTGTTGGTATTCATTTCTCTCCCGGCGATGAACGTGTCGGCTCAACTGCCGTCCCTAGCTCTCGCCGCAGGGGGCGCCTCCGTCTCGAATATCCTTAATCCCGACGGCTCGATCAGACCGAACATTAGCGGAAGCTTCGACCCAAGCGGTTACCGGTTAAGTCACGGCCCTAACGGCAAGCCACTATTTGTTAGTGAAGGTATGTCCGCCCAAGGCGGCTGCAGCGACGCGTGGGACACAAACTTCACCCTAAATGGCTCGAACTCCTCGGTACAGGCCGTCGTGGCTGACGGACTGGGCAACGTGTATGTCGGTGGAAATTTTTCGGCCATAAACACCGTGGCCGCATCGCGCATTGCGAAATGGAACGGAACAACTTGGTCAGCCCTCGGATCCGGTGTCGGCGGCGGGAACGTTGTGGCCATCGCAGTCTCTGGTAGCGATGTCTATGTCGGCGGCGGTTTCACGACCGCGGGTGGCCTGCCGGCCAATCACGTCGCAAAGTGGGATGGCAACGCCTGGTCGGCTATGGGAGCCGGCCTGGGCGCGGCAGGCAACAACTTCGTTGCCTCGCTCGCCGTCTCCGGAACGAATGTCTATGCAGGGGGCAATTTCGCGGACGCCGGATCTCTTAACTACATTGCGCGTTGGAACGGAACGTCCTGGGTCAGTTTGGGAACCGGTATGGATCAGGGTGTGGAGTCGCTTGCCGTCTCAGGTACGGATCTGTATGCCGGAGGCGTGTTCAGCACGGCCGGTGGCGTTTCAGTTCCCCGCGTCGCCAGGTGGGACGGTGCGTCATGGTCCGCAATGGGAACGGGAGTCTTCGGGTCCACCGTTTTAGCGCTCAGCGTGTCGGGAGGTGATATATATGCTGGAACTTCGATCGGTGTTCTCGCCAAGTGGAATGGCACAAGCTGGGATTCCATCGGGACTGCAGTAGGCGGAACATTTCGCGCCATTCGCGCTATCGCCGTGTCGGGCACCGATATTTTTGTAGGGGGCGAGTTCACTACAGCAGGTGGCTCGCCTGCGAACCGGATCGCGCGGTGGAACGGAAGCCAATGGAGTCCGTTAGGGGTCGGAGTTGGAGATTCGATCTTAAACGGAGTTAACGAGATAGCCGTTTTGGGAGACACCCTGATGGTAGGCGGCAGCTTTCCTACTGCCGGCGGGACGGTCGCAAAGAATATAGCGACCTGGAGCACCTCAGCCTGGACGGCTTTCAATGGGACTGGCCTAGACAGTAGCGTCGGGGTGATCGCGGTTTCCGGAACCGATGTCTATGTCGCCGGGAGTTTTTTCCAGGCGGGATCACTCGCCGTAAACCGGATTGCCAAGTGGGACGGTACAAATTGGTCGACGCTTGGATCCGGTCTCCCTACTGACAACGTTTCGATCAGCGCTTTCGCGGTAGCTGGAAACAAAGTGTACGCAGGAGGGTTCTTCACGAATATCGGCGGAGTCTCCGCAAACTACATCGCGGTCTGGAACGGTGCCAACTGGGCACCACTCGGTTCGGGTGTTAACAACTCTGTCACCGCGATCGTTGTACGGGGCGAGGACGTCTTTGTCGGGGGAAACTTCACAACTGCGGGCGGTATCTCAGCCAACAAGATCGCGAAATGGAACGGCACGTCGTGGTCCGGCCTCAATTCCGGCGTCATCCCGAACACGGTGACCGCGATCGTTCCTTCGGGCGATGATCTGTATGTCGGCAGCTCAACCACAACC
>JBBKXD010000062.1:0-9608 GCA_037969295.1 Pyrinomonadaceae bacterium
TCGACCATGTCCGACACATCGGCCTGAACCGCGATCGCTTCGACGCCCTTGTTTTGGCAGATACGAACGGTCTCACGCGCCTCGACCTCGTTGCTGAGATAATTGACAACTACGTTCGCTCCGCCTTCCGCGAGACGTATCGCTGTTGCCCTGCCGACGCCGCGGGACGCTCCGGTGACGACGGCAGTCTTGCTCTGGAACAGGTTGTTTGGAAGATGGATGGCGACAGGTTCTTCGTTCATTGTTTCGTAAATAGTAAATCGTGAATAGCATTGTTCGGCAAGGGCCAGTAAACAAAATTCCTTATCGGCAGTGGATGAGTAGCACTATTCACTCTTCACGATTTACTATTTACTAGAATGCACGACACAAACCTCCTCGAAGACCAGCCCATCGCCTGGACGCCTACGCCCGATGTGATCGAGCGCGCGCAACTGACGAAGTTCATGCGGCAGGTCGGAGTGAAAACTTGGGACGAGCTTTACGAATTCTCGATCCGCGATGTCGAGAAGTTCACTGAAGAGGTTTTGAAGTTCTTAGACATTAGGTTCGACCCGCAGTACGAGAAGCTGCTTGATATTTCGGACGGGGTTGAATTTCCGAAATGGTTTTCAAGAGGAGAGTTCCCGCAAAGCCGCAAAGTCGCAAAGCAGGAGTCAGAACCGGGAGCGGTAGCGACCGGGGGGCGGAGACAAGAGACGGGAGACGGGAGACGGGAGTTAGTACCGAGAGCGGTAGCGACCGGGGATGTTTCTTCTCATTCACCACTCACCACTCACCATTCACCACTAACTGCCGGTCTCAACATCACGACGATGTGCCTCGACCGCTGGCAAACGGATGAGATGAAGGATCAGCCGGCGGTGATTTGGGAAGGAGAAGACGGTGAGACCGAAGAGTTTACTTATAAAGAATTATACGAGGAAGTTGAGGAAGTATCAGAAGCCTTGCGGGTTCTTGGTTTCACGAAGGGCGATGCAATTGGAATTCATCTGCCGATGCTCCCGGAAACTGTTATCGCGTTGCTCGCTATCAACCGAATGGGTGGGATCGCCGTGCCAGTCTTTTCCGGTTACGGCGTGGAAGCGATCTCGGCCAGACTGAATGCCGTTAAAGCGAAAGCGCTGTTCACGTGCGAGGGTTTTCATCGACGCGGAAAAGTCTTCGATGCTTTTCACGTCGCTCAAGCAGCGGTGAAATCCTGCCCTACGATTGAGCAAATAATTGTCGTGGAAAGGATGGTTGGCTATGAATGGACCCCGGACGAACGCGTGAAAGATGACGATCGCACTATTTTCTACCACGAACTAGTCGATCTGGCTTACGATTCGGAGGACGAGGAATGGTCACCCGAGCCTACCTCCCCCGAAGATCCGCTCATCATCCTCTACACCTCCGGCACGACGGGGAAACCAAAGGGCATCGCGCACACGCATGCGAGTTTTCCGATCAAGGCGGCGCAGGACATGGCGTTCGGGACGGACGTCGGACGCGGCACGCGCATAAGTTGGTACACGGACATCGGCTGGATGATGGGCCCGTGGTTGATCTACGGAGCGCTCATCAATGGGGCAACGATCTGCATCTACGACGGAGCACCGGATTACCCGACGCCCGATCGCATGTGGGAATTTTGCGCGAAGCATAAGGTAGAGGTGCTGGGAATCTCGCCGACACTGGTACGTGCGCTTGCAGCGAGTGAGGAGAAGATTGGCGAATCGGGCGCGACTGGAACGCAGGCATCCTGCCTGCATGAGGCCGAAGGCCGAAAAGGCGAAAAAGATTCGACGACTGAACCGTTGACATCGCCTGGCGGCGATGTTGCAGGCAAGATGCCTGCGGTCCAGTCTGTTGACGAGACGCGTGCGGTCCAGTCCGCGCCTCACGAACGCCACGACCTGAGCAGCCTGAGAATGTTCGCGTCGACCGGCGAGCCTTGGAATCCCGCACCGTGGTGGTGGTTGTTCGAAAAGGTTGGTAATTCGAAACTCCCGATCATCAATTACTCAGGCGGAACCGAGATCGCCGGCGGGATCCTGATGGGGAATCCGCTGCTCCCGATCAAGCCGTGCTCGTTTCCCGCTCCGTGTCCCGGAATGGACGTCGATATTCTCGATGACGAAGGAAAGCCTGTCGGCCCGAACGAGGTCGGCGAGCTCGTCATTAAGCAGCCATGGATCGGAATGGCCCGCGGCTTCTGGCAAGAAAAGGAGCGCTATCTCGATACTTACTGGCGGCGTTTCAAAGATATCTGGGTCCATGGCGATTGGGCGATGCGCGACAAGGACGGTCATTGGTTCATCCTCGGTCGCAGCGACGACACGCTAAAGGTCGCCGGAAAACGAGTGGGGCCCGCCGAAGTCGAAAGCATCCTTGTTTCACATTCCGACGTCGTCGAGGCGGCCGTGATCGGCGTCCCCGATGAAGCGAAAGGTACCGCAATGGTCGCGTTCTGTGTCTTAGGGAACGCCGGCATCCTGCCGGCAGAAGATGCCGCCAAGATGGCGGCGTTCCAGTCGGAGCTGAAAGCTCTCGTCGCTCGAGACATGGGCAAACCGCTCGCGCCATCGAAGATCCATTTTGTCTCAGCGCTTCCGAAAACACGTAATGCAAAAGTGATGCGCCGCGTTCTGCGATCGGCTTATCTCGGCGAAGATCCCGGCGACCTTTCGGCGCTCGAAGATCCGCAGACAGTCGATGAGATCCGAAACATTCCGCGTCTGTAACCTACAGCCTCTTGGTAGACCTGCAATTCTTTGCTATTTCGGCAGAATTCTCTATAGTCTTGGTGCACGTAAATTTCCATCCAATCCCTCGATCCTTTTTTGGCCCTTGTTCGTTCGGCTTCGTCGCAAGGAGAGAATCATGAAAGCAGCGTCTAATGTCGTCGTCGGTTTAGCACTTCTCATTGCATTGTTCGCGTCGCATGGCTCCGCACAGGAATTTACTCTGACGACGACCCCCGCGAATACGGTGTCCTCCAAGTCCTCGATCGACATGCCCGGGTTAACCGGCAATCCGCTTGCGATCATCGTCGCTACGCCGATCGGCGACACCGAGCTGCTGAATCCGCACCCGATCGGAGCCTGGTACTATTCCGGCAAATGGAACATCTTCAATTCCGATCATGCAGTGATGCCGATCGGATCGAAATACAAGGTCAAATTCTTTCAGCGTCCCGGGCCGAACCAGTTTCTGCATCTTGTCACGAAAGAAAATTCGGGCGCCGAAGGTTCGTATATCGACAATCCGGCACTTAACAATAATCCCGGAGCGCGCTTGCTGATCCTGCAGAATCACGCTCCTGACGTTCGCACTCCTTACAACCTCAATCGGTTCAAGTCGAAGGCTGAATATAGTACCGCTGCCGGTCGATGGTATATCGCCAACGTGGGCGGCGAACCGCTATATCCAAACACCGTCTTCAATATTGTTATCGACAGCGGCGTTGGGACCGCTACCCCACCAACAGTTCCACAGAACCCGACGCCGATCGGACAAAACGTACCACCGCGCACCCCGGGTGATGTTGTACCGCCTTCTCAGCCAGGCACTCCTCCGGTTGGCCAACCTCCGGTCGGACAACCTCCGGTCGGACAACCACCAGCCGGAAACCCATCCGCTACTCATGATTGGATCCTGCGTGAAGATTTCCAGCCGACGATCGCTCCAAATTCGGAGATCCTTTTGTTCATCCACGGGATGGACTCTCGTGCCGAGGAGGCCGACGACATCACGAAAGCGCTGTTCGCGTTTATGGCAACCCGTACCGCGCCGTCCGGACCGCCCGTTAGCGGACCGTCCCCAAACTCGGGAATGATCGCGGTCCTGCAGCAGCTTCTGCAAAAGTACAAGTCGTGCATCCTGGAACGATACGAGACCCAGCAAGACATGCTGAACCGCGGCCTGGCCGCGAACCTATCGGGGCTGTCGAATACCAATGGCCTGTTCGACCGAGACGGCGTTGCGTGCGTTGCCGGCAACACCTGCACGCGATTATCCAGGCTGAACGGTTTCGCGACGCTTCAGGCTCAGGCAAGTCGCGGCGATGCGACGAATTTCCAAACGCTTCTCGAGCAGACCATTCCCAAGGACTGCTTCCAGTGTCAGAAGCATCAGGAAATGCATACCAAGCATGTCCACTGCACGATGGAGGCTGGCGGGAACAGCGGCTTTCAGGGCCCGTATTTCGAAGGGTGCAAAGCAGGAATGGATCTGGAGGCGCTGGCCAGCACTGTCATCAGCGACATCAGGCGCGTGATAGGCGCAGTACCGGCAACGCAGGCGACCGGCGGGCCAAGCATCGCGACAAATTACTCGATGGTTAACTTCACATCGTGCCCCGATCCGTCTAAAGGATGTCCCGAGCCGTGTAGCTTTCCGGACGATGTTTCAGGCGGCCAGCGAACGGGAATTTTGCCGGCGGATCCGACGGGCCCGTTATATTTTGCGCCAAGTATTCCGCTGGCGATGCTCGACACACTTCCTCTGTCGAATCAGCAGATGAATGTTCCGGCGTCCCGAAACATCGGACAGAACGAAGGTCGTCTCAGGCCCGATTTGAGAAAGGCGGCAGCCGATGCCAACCCGCTGCAAAGCCTGCGTCAGGCCGCATATCAATTTGCGGATGGCAATACTGATCTGGGAAAGGCATTCGCCGACCTGAGCGTAACCGGCCACCGGGCTTTTGACGCTTTTCGCACCGCGCTTCCGAAGGAACCCTTTTGTCAGTCTGTGGTCGGCCAGCGGCCGGCGCAGCTAAGTGAAACTTCCGTCATAGACGGCTGTCGCACGGCACTTGATCGCGCGTATCGGGTAGCAAACTATTTACGCACCGGACAGCGTGGAGATACTGCGCCGGAGAAGACGAGGAAGACGAACGAAAGGCTAGCGCTCGGCTGGATAGCCGTCTCGGGCGAAGATGATTCTCCGCACCGACCAGTGAATGTCCCATCAAGCGATTACCCGCAATATGACTTTGAGGTTGTAGTCGAAACTCCACTTGCGGCAACAGGGCCGAAAACAGTCAGCGTTCGCACTCGATACGTGATCGCGCAGTCGCAGGCGAATGGCAAGAACCTCGTGATGATCAGTCTCGATCTGCCCACATCGGGATATTCCGAAAATCTCGATTTCGAGCGCGTCTCGCCGCTCGCCGCCATCGGAAATCCAAAATGGACCCCGCTTCCCGTTCCGATCATCGTCCCGTTCGAGATCACGTTTTTAATTCCCGGCATGCCCCCGATCTTGCCGCCCGGATTTCTTATTCCGGCGGGCACGCCGCTCCCCGACTTCCACTCGACCGGCAAAACGCCGCTCCTGGATTTTCTTGAGACCTTCATTGTCCGCTTCGCCGAGAAACTCGATCAAAAGGTCCCCGTCAAAAACAATTTCAAAGCGGTCATGGGCGGAAGCCTCGGCGGTAACATGACATTCCGCCTGGGGCGCCGAGCGAACGTGCCGTGGCTCCCGAAATTTATTGTGTGGTCTCCCGCGTCGATCTGGACGTCGCTCGGTGAAGGTGCGGACATCTTCAAACACATCGGACCCCGATCAGCCTGGGAAAGCGCAAACGCCGCTCGCAACTCCCCACGCGACAACGATCGTGCGCTTTTTTTCGCCGGATGGGACAAGCCGATTGTTCCGATGCTGATTCCGATGGCTCAGTCAGACACGTGGACGAGCGACTATTATCCGTGCAAGAAATCCGTGGTCGCGGCAGCACGTCTGGATCGTCAGGAAACGTACGACCCGCGCTTTCTTGCATGGCGGTGGCGGCTTGGGGCGGAACAACTTCTGTACAGCCACCAGACGATCGAGGCTGCTACGAATCGGCCGCGTTATATGTCCAATCTAAAGCCGATGCTCCTTGCATGCGGCACCGAGGACCGGGTTAAGTTCAATGACATTTGTCCGGCCACGCAAAGCACAGCACCGCTGATGACGATGACGCCGGGCAAGGCGCTCTTCCTGGACAAAACGGGACACTCACTCGATAACGAGAGGCGGACCTACTTCGCGGAAGAGATAGTTAAATTTCTCGGTCTTTAGTTGAAAGCGATCTTGATGGAAAGATAAGGAGTTTATTGCTATGAGCAGGGTGATTGTTGGTTTTCTCATTTTAACCGCGTTTGGCTTGATAATGCCGCAGACGGCATTCGGCCAGGCCGAAAAACTGGGCATCGTTACGTACACACCGCCGGCGGGTATGAGTAGAATGCCGAAGGAAAACGTAGTTGTATTTAGCGAGCTCAATGAAGCTACGGGCAAATACTGCATCATCACTCTCTACGGGGCGACACCGGGTACGGGAAACCCGGCGAGTGATTTTGCGCGCGAGTGGAATAATCTTGTCGTCAAACAGATGAAGGCAGGAGCAAATCCAACGACCGAGACGACGCTCGCCGACGGTTGGACGGTGATCGCCGGTGGGTCGGCGGTCGAAACGGAAGTCGGAAAAGCGGCAGCGTTTCTGACCGTCATCAGCGGCTTTGGAAAGACGGTCAGCATCCTCGCTGTCTTTAATGATCCGGCGTACGTGAAACAGGTGGATGCGTTCATTAGCGCCATCGATCTGGACAAGGCGACCGCACCTGCGATCAATACGGCCGCGGCCGTCGCGCCGACACTCGATCAATGGGGCAACCTTTTCATCCCGCCACCTACGCGCCAGCTCACGATCGCCGATCTTGTCGGCAACTGGGGGGACAATCCAGGGCGGATCTCAACTCAGTATGTCTATCGCGACACGGGTTCACACGCCGGAACCGACTCACTGCATTTCACAAGCAAGTGGACGATAGACGGAGACGGAAGGTACGTCAATGATTTCTTCGAGGTGAGAAACGGTAAGAAGCTCCGGGATATCACAACCGGTACGATCACGATCGTCGGCCGGCTTCTGACGATCAAACATAAAGGCACTGCGAAATACGTCATTCGCGGCTGGCTGGAACTCCCCGACATGACAATTCTGAAGGTCGCCGGCCCATGGTTCGATGACCAGGAAATTCCTGAAAGGGCATTCACCGATCCACCGGACAGTTACATGACTACTTCGAAATGGGTCAGGAAGAAATAATGTTCATCTTTTCTACACTGAAATCGAGATCGCTAATTCTAATGGGCCTGATGGTGGTCTCGATCGTCACCGTGAATGCGCAAACGAAAGCGGGGCGTCCCGCGCTGCCAAGTAATTTGGCGAGGTACGTGGGCGAATATCCGGTTGAGCTGATGAAGGTCCGGGCGGTGAAGAGTCGACTCAGAACGTTGATTGGCCGACGTTATTCCGATTTCGCGACCTCGATATCCGTCCAGCACCAGATCACAAAAGAAGGCGACTTTCTGTTCGCGTCCGGATGCATGGTACACGCATGTACGATCAACGAGGCCGCGTTTGTCATCGACCTGAAAAATAACCGGATCCACGCGGTCATCTACGAACAGGGTTCCGTTCCCCGGTTTTTTAATGAAGACCGAAGTGCGACGCCCAAGATCCTGCTCGAGTGGGTTAGGGAATTCGGCGATACATAACAGAACAGGCAACACACGTAAGGAGAGACCAATGAGATCGTTAACTAACAGCACCGGAGTCATTCTTGGTTCGTTTGTCATGCTGACGTTTTGTTTGTTCGCTCCTCCGACGGTTTCGGGTCAGACAGAAAAATTAGGCGCGGTCGCCTATACCCCGGTCAAAGGATGGAAGAAAACGGCCAAAGAAAATATCGTGACCTTTAGCGAGATCGACACGGCCGCCGGGAAATTTTGCACGATCAGCTTGTATGGCGCGACCGCCGGGACTGGAAAAGCCGAGAGCGATTTTGTACGGGAATGGAATAATCTGGTGGCGAAACCTTTCGGAGGGGCGGACGTTCCAAAAACCGAAACGGAAGCGGCGGGCGAATGGACAGCGACGGCGGGTGGAGCGGCCGTCGATTTTCAAGGTACACCTGCGGTTGCTTTCCTTACCGTTCTGACCGGTTCCGGACGGACGGTGAGCATCCTTGGGATCTTCAATGCTGAAGCCTACTTGAGCAAGCTTGTCGCCTTTAACAGCAGCATCGAAATAGAGAAGGCCGTTGCGCAAATCCCGGCACCCCGCGAAGCACCACTGCCGCCCCCTGCATCGGGCGCCGCTACTACAATGAACGCCGGCTCACTCGTCAGGGAATTTGAGGTTAACGAGATTCGAGCTGGCCAGACCTACATCGGGAAAGTCGTGCGGATCTCCGGGACAATTAACACCATCCTCGTCGGCAGCGATGGGCGTATCGCCATAACGTTCAAATCTACACTGGGAGCCTACGGAAATGCCCGATGCTATTTCAGCCCGTCGCAGGGCTCACGGATCGCAGCGCTCTCCGCTCACACTGAAGCCACTGTTCAGGGGACCGTTCGCGGATGGGAAGGTGGCTATAGCGGCGCGAAAGTATTCGTGTTTCTGGATGACTGCATCGTCCCGTAGCAATCCATGTATACGAGCGCAGTCTGGAATCCAGTACTCTGCGGCGCGGGGTACACGACGATGTGATCCCCGCCGGGATCTTTAGCAATTCCGCTGAGGACGCGAACTCAAACAGGAAGTGGGCGCCGACGAACTACTCCCGATGGATATTTATGGAGCGGGACTGGTGCCGAAATTATTGCCGGCCAGGGATCGCAATTTATCCGAGTTCGAGCACCGCTGAACGCCGCTGACCCGAGCCCATCTGTAACATTTACGCTCTTGCTTCCCGCAGAGTTTTCAAGCTGCCTTCGAAATGACTCGGTTTTTCTTTGGACTACCTCTCCGCAATAGTGATCCTAACCCGAACATCACTAAACGCCGCGTTACCGGTTAGCTCATCGAGTTCCAATTCATCCGTCAGATCGTTGATCGAAACGCCAGGATGAGCAGAAGCGATGGAAACGTCCGTCCCGTCGCGGCCGTGACCGTAGCCGTGGGGAATGGAAACAACGCCGCGGGCGATGTTGTCGGTGATCTCGCATGGAAGCTCGACCGATCCGGCCCGAGATGAGACTTTCACCGTTTGTGATTTCGCGACGCCTAGCTCGACGGCGTCGGCCTCGTTGATCATGACTGTGCAGCGATTCTTCCCTTTCACAAGTACTTCATAATTGTGCATCCACGAATTGCAGTCGCGAAGATGCCGGCGTCCGATCAGGCGGAACGGAAACTCAGCATTGTCGTCGCCATTCGACGCCATCAAGCGGTCAACATCCGCAACGAGAATTTGCGGCGCGAGTTCGATGCGCTTGTTCGACGTCTGCAGTCGTTCGGGCAGGCACGACTGCAATTCGCCGAGATCGATACCGTGCGGATCTTCCTTCAACTTGTCGAGCGCTAATCCGCGACCGCCAAACATCAATCCCATCGCCAGTTTCACTTCGGGAGGTTCCGGTTTGAACTCGCCGTTCGCGCCGTTCAGCCGGTGAACGAGCTGCTGAAAAATCTCCCAATCGTGTTTCGCGTCCGCGTCTTTTTCAAAAAGCGGCGGTGAATACTTGGCCGTGTTCCGGACTGCAAACGTATTGAAGACGATGTCGTAGTGTGAACTTTCGAGATTAGTTACAGGCGGCAGAATAATGTCAGCATGCCGCGTCGTCTC
>JBBKXD010000063.1:0-29688 GCA_037969295.1 Pyrinomonadaceae bacterium
ATTGGTTTGAGCTATTTCGAACCACTCGAAAAGATTGACGACGCTCACGACGGGGATGTGCGGCTGGATTTTGTAGTGACACCCATTGGAATGCGGAATGCGGATTGCGGAATGCGGAATTCGTTATATGGGTCTTGATCTCTGTTCCCTCCATACTTTGACGCTAATCCGCAATCCGCAATCCGCAGTCCGCAATTCCCCTCACTTCACCTTCAGTAGATCGCGGATCTCCGCCAGCAACACGACATCCGGGGCGGGTACCGTCTCTGCCTCCAACCCTTTGAAAAGTTTGATCGCGTATCGCGCGAGAAGGAACATCACAAACGCGACAATCAGAAACGTGACGATGTCGTTGATGAATTGCCCGTACATCACCAACGGTTTTCCTCCTTCTATTGCGGCGGCGACCTGTTCCGGAGTCGCGTTTGCGGGAACAGTTCCGCTGAGGTCGTAGAATTGCGATTTGAAATCGATGCCCCCGGTCGCCATCCCGACAAATGGCATGATGATCCCGTTGGTAAATGTCTTTACGATCGCCCCGAACGCGGCGCCCATGATCACGGCGATCGCCAGATCGAGCACGTTTCCGCGTGCGATGAATGCTCTGAAATCACTCCACATAATTTATTGACCTTCCTTGTTTAATTTTGGGGTTGACGCGAGCAAGCTAGCACACCGTTCCGGCAACGCGCAAAAAAGGCGGCCAAAGCCGCCTTCCGTTGAGATCGTGTATTGTAACGAAGTGCTAGACCGTGACCGTCTCGGCTTCTTCTTCCTCTTCTGTTTCTTCCGCGGTGGAGAGGAATTCGTCGTCCTCGTCATCATCATCGCTGACGGACGCCGACTGATACTGTGAAACCTCAGACGTTCGGTATTGCTCTTGCGCTGCCGTAGCCTGCGTTTCTTGCGATTCACGAGCCTGGATCATCGAACATCCGCCTTCGAAGATGGCTCCTTCCTCGATAACAAGCCGCGGCGTCGCGACATTTCCCATCACCCGGGCCGTTCGGCCGAGCTGGATCTTTTCGGTCGCGATCACATCACCGTTAACGATCCCATTTATAGTCGCTACCCCGACCGCCACATTCGCATCGACCTGGCCGTTTGTGCCAACGATCAGAGTTCCGCCATCGGAGGTCACAGTACCGGTCAGATGCCCGTCCACGCGGAGCATCATTTGAAAACTGGTTTCGCCTGTCAGAACTGTGCCGTGGCCGACAAATCCGCTCAGGCGTCCTTCTTTAATATCACGCGCGATCGATTCGCTGTCCGTCACGACACGCGGCGTTGCCTGCTGGCTCTCGCCCCCGTATTGATAGGCCGGCGTCGAATTCGACGAGGTATTTTGATAGTCGTTTGTTTCGCCAGGTTCCGTTCTGGAACCTCTTCCCATTCTAATCATGACAATAACTCCTTTGCTTTTTTGATTGTTGAGACGGCATCTCTATACAGGGGAGGGCCTGAGGGTCGATCGCGATATCACTTTTTGAAGTGGTAAAAATCGGAAGAATGCCTGCAAAAAACATCATAGATTACGCGGCAGGCAGTGTCCAGCTTTTTATTTCACCCGAGCGGTTCCTGACACCGTTGGATCATCGCTTGGTGATCTCGATTTTCTCGGTAAGTATATCCTGCAGCCCGCCGATGAGCAGCTTTTTCGGCTCTTGAGAAAGCGTGAGGTCTTTAAGCTCCAACGTCTTGTTCCCGGTGATTTTCGCGGAACCAAAATAGACCGGCCCCTTACCATAATCCAGATATAGCGGTACCGGGTACTTGAAGCTTTCTGACACACCGGACTGCGTTAACTGGCCGTTTATCACCGTCTTACCGCCAGCGGACGACATGGAGTAGACAAGCTTGTAGGACGGGATATCGGTTCCGTAAACCCATTGATTAAAAAACCAGTCGAGTTTGCGGTTACCGTCGAGATCCATCGACGGCAACATGTGTTTCTCGACGGCGAGCTGGAAATCATTTGTCGAGACGTCCTTGTTGTGATGCGTCGTGACAAACTCGCGCATCATTTTCTGGAACCGCACATCACCAGTACCACCGCGATGGTCGTACATCAGCATACGGATCATTTGCAGGATGTAAGCGCCCTTCGGATAGATAAGCAACTGGGCAATTGCTCCGGTCTTTGCGCTGTTGAGACGGTAACCCTGCGTCACCGGACCAACGGTAAAAGGTTTACGGCCCTTGGTGGCGGGTGTCGCCTCGATGATGCGCTTCCGCTGCTCTTCCCAAAACGCATTGAATTTTGCCGGATCCCGCTTAACGTACTGAATAAACAGCGACGTCGAAAATTCCGAAAAGCCCTCGCTCATCCATTGATCTCGATAGCTTGTCCATCCGACGAGATGTCCCCACCATTGATGGGCGACCTCGTGGGCCGCAACTTCACGCCAAAATCCGTCCGTGCCGCCCCGAATGCCAAACAGCTGCACGCGATGGGTGTCGCCGAAAAAAGCAATATACGGCATAAACACCAGGGTCGGCCATGCTTGACCAAAGAAGCCGGCAGGCTGCTGCGTCATGGCGATCCGGTTGTACGGCATCGGCCCGAAAAATCCGTTGTATATACGCGTTGAATTCTGCGCCTCGACCAACACGGTCTCAGCCATGTTGCCAGTTGCCAGCGACCCTAGTGTTGTGGTCGTGATAATCCCGCGTCGCCGGAGGTCGTCGATCTGGATCTGAATGTCGCGGATCTCGTCGGGCAGCACACGGTTCGTATAGACTTCCAGCGTATACCCGGTTTCGGGATCTTTTAGCTCCTTGGCTTTGAAGTCGCCGTAGTTAAAACCGGCGACGGCCAGATCAACTCCCCCACTCGACCATTTCGAAATCTTTAGATCGCCCTCCAGTGTTTCCTCGCCCACTCTCGACCCGACGCCGATCATTGTGAACTTCTTCGGCGTCCGGAAGGTCATATCGAACGTCGCACGATCGCCGAAACTCGAGGCCGGGTTATTCGGGTACCAGGTCGAACGTGGAATGAGAATAAAGTTCCCGCTTCCCGCTTCGCGCAAAGCTTCGACACCGTCGTATTCGACAACCAGCTTGAACGGTTTACCGACCGGCTGTGCGTTGGGAAGAACGACGCCGAGGTCGGAGTCCTCCTCTTTCTTCTCCTGGATGAAAACCAGCGGGTTTCCCATTTCGTCCTTGACCGACTTAACCCGGAGCGTGCGGAAAAGGTCGAACGGTAAGAAGCGCGCATTCGCTTCTCGCATTTCCAGCGTAACTTCGTCCTTTGCGATTATTCGGGTGCCGGATATCGAAACATCCAGCGAATGATTTTTGATGTCGTAAGTTCGCCGATCCTGCCAACTCGTCGCGGTACCGTTTTTATACTCGTCCTCCATATGAAAGGCGGTCCAAATACCGCCGGACGAGTCGCTGTAGCTCAGCAATTCGACCTGCTCCGGATAAACCTCGGAATGGCCAAGCGGATCGATCGCAAAAACCATCTTTCCAACTCGCCCGCCGTCGATGAAAACGTAGAAGAAGCCTTTGCGTTGTGGAGCATAGATGTCTGACAAGATTCGCGAGGTAATGTTGAATCGAAGGGTCGTGCGAAAGGCGGACTCTTTGTCCCTGAACGTCGTGCGAGCCTTTTCCGCTTGTGGCCCTGCCGTTCCCATCTGGGCATTGGGCGAGTTCTTGATGGCTTCGAAAGTGTCGTCGGTAAAGAACATCGTCAGCGCATCGAAAGATTCCTTTACAATTCGTGTTCCGACAAAGATCTCGAGGTGATTTCGCTCCGCCGCGACCGGCGGGTTCAGCGAGAATTCGCCGCTCCCGAGAAACACGGCACCGGTTACTTTGGCCCCGACCGGTTTGATGAAATAGACCGCCCCCGTTTTCAAGGTGAAGTAGCCGGCGTCTCTTTTCAGCACAAGATTGTTGACCGTCGCATAGTCACCGGAGAACGCGTCGGGCGAGGACGACAGACTTCTGAGGGTTTTGTAAGTTGCGTCGTCCGCGTCGAGGGTAAAGTCGGCGAATGATTTAGCATCCGGCGGGAATATAGCCAGGATCACGAACAAAACTGCGACGAACGGAGCCGAACGAAGGAATGTGGTAGACATAAAACTCCTCTGGGGACAGCGGTGATCGATGTGTCAAAGTAGCGACAACACATTATTGTTAAAGGCCTGACGCAGGTCAAGAAAAAACGATGGTTTGAGAATTGTCCCCTTTAATGCGAGAATCTGAGGTTTCGGAGGCTACCAAGAAGTTGTTTGTAGAGACCAAGACCAAGACCAAACTGCTCAAGAAGATGGGCAAGGCCATCGGCGACTTTGGCATGATCGCTGATGGCGACAAGGTAATGGTCTGTCTTTCAGGCGGAAAGGACAGCTTTACGATGCTCGATCTGCTTCTCGATGTGCAGCGTCGCGCGCCGGTAAAATTCGAGATCCTTGCCGTCAACCTTGACCAAAAGCAGCCGGGATTTCCCGAAGAGGTCTTGCCAAATTATCTTACCGATCTCGGCGTGCCGTTCCGTATCGTTGAAGAAGACACGTACACGATCGTAAAAGAGCATATCCCTGAGGGACAGACATTCTGCTCGCTGTGCTCGCGTCTGCGACGCGGGATCCTCTACACGACCGCGCTCCAGGAAGGCTGTACGAAGATCGCTTTGGGCCATCATGCCGACGACATCATTAACACATTTTTTCTCAACCTGTTTTACGTCGGCCAATTAAAGGCAATGCCCCCGATCCTGCGCTCGGATGCCGGTACAAATACGATCATTCGCCCGCTTGCATACTGTCAGGAGAGTGAGATCACGAAGTATGCCGAGGAGCGCCAGTTCCCGATCATTCCGTGTAATCTCTGCGGGTCGCAGCCGAACCTGAAACGCGCACGCATTAAGCGCCTGATAAGCGATCTCGCAACCGAAATTCCCAGCCTGCGTTCGTCAATCGTGACGGCGCTGACCAACGTCACCGGCTCGCATCTGCTCGACACAGAGCTTTACGACTTCCGCAATTTTGAACCAATCGTCAAGAAGATCCCGCCCGGCCACGGCAGCGTCGAAAAAGAACTCGACGCTGTATTCGATCACAGCGAACCGACGTTCGTGCCTAATCTGCTCGAAGTTGTCGGTTTAGACGCTCATTAGAAAAAAAAGGAGGCGCTGATTATGCGCAAGGTAACGTTTGGCGGGGCTAACTCTCTCGACAATTTTATCGCGCGCCCTGACGGAGCTGTCGATTGGCTTCTGTGGGGTTCCGAAGCTGGGGAGATAATGAAAGATTTTTGGGCCAACATCGACACGCTTGTCATGGGCCGCAAAACATTTGATGTGGCGATGCAAATGACACCGAAGGGTGAAAAAGTAAAAAATCCGTATGGCGATATGAAAACATTCGTCTTTTCGCGAACGCTACCGCTGGGCGAACAGAACGGCGTCGTGATCGTTGATGACGAACCGGGAGCATTTGTCCGCGAGCTGAAACAGAAGGACGGAAAAGAGATCTGCATCATGGGCGGCGGCGAACTCGCCCGCGATCTGCTGGAAGCCGGCGTGATCGACGAGATCGGATTCAACATTCACCCGGTACTGCTTGGCCAGGGGATTCCGCTCTTTCACTTAATGAGCCGCCAGATAGATCTGGAGCTGGTCGAGTGCCGGCCGTTTAAGAACGGCTGCGTATATGTTTTATATAAAGTCCTGTGAGTCTGGAGAGTTTGGGAAGTCTAGGACGTCTTGGAAGTCTCAAGAGATAACGGTGTCTCGAGACTTCCTAGACTTCCCAGACTTCCTAGACTCTTAAGGCTCCCCCGACTTCATCCCAATTCCCATCACCAAAAAGAACATCATCGCGACTTCCTGATCACCGAGGTTGTAATGGACCAGGCCGCTTGTAAAAAAGCCGACCATTCCGCCGAGGCAGCCGAGCAGAATCCCTTTCGATTTTAGATTTTGGATTTTGGATTTTGGATTGAACCCGCGCCATAAGGTGCGAGCGTAGATGCCGAGTACCGTAAGCCACAACAACAGCGCCGGCAGCCCGCGTTCGACAACCAAGTTTAGCGGTGTCGAATGAAAGTGTCCCATGTTCAGACGTCCGTCATCGAACAAATGCCACTCGCCCGCGTAACGTTTAATCGAATCCATCCCAACACCGAGAACGAAGTTTCGCGGGTTCGAGGTCCAGAGATCAAAGCCTTCGCGCCAAACGGTCTGGCGCCATCTGATCGACTCATCTTTGGCGTCAAAAAATCCGACCTGACGGCTCTGCTGTAGAAATATCAGGCCGACAATTGCGATCGGCAATCCGATCGCAGCTGCCGCGAGCAACCACTTTCGTCCGAGTCCGGCGAGCACGATAACGGCCGCTGATATCAGGAATGCGAGCTGCGACGCGCGCGTTACCGTCAGTAGAAGGGCGAGTGCCATGGCCGCGAGACAGAAAAGGAGAAGCGACGCGGAGACGCGGAGACGCGGAGATGCGGCGATATCTCTCTCTCCGCGTCCCCGCGTCTCCGCGTCCCCGCGTCGCAATTTTCCTATGTTCGCCACCAACAGTCCCAACACAAGCGATGCGATCAACTGTAAGACTTCGGCGTAGGTTGTGTAGTGCCCGTAGAAACCACTCGAGCGCCAGTTTCGGCTTTTCTTCCACGTCGAGATTCCAAGTTGCGATATCGCATCGCCGCCTTCGAGAAGATCCGCGCGCTTTACGTCGACGACGAAATCAAAGTCCGGTCGATAGAACTTGATCTTAGTAACTTCGTTTCCCTCGACCGCCACTAGCACATCCTCCGGAGTGCGCAGCTTTTTACCGTTAGCATCGAGTAGTGTGTCGCCGTCCAACAGCAAGGCTTTCGCCAGCGGACTATCGGGTGCCAGTCCATGTATCTCGACTCCGCGTCCGATCAATCTCTGCACAGGTGTCCAAAGAACATTGACCATGCATGACACGATCAGCGCAAATGCGAGAAAATGCGCCGCACTTCGATTACGTATGTTGTAAAAGACAAAATAGAAGATCAGAAACACCGCAACACCGCGCAGCTTGTTGATCGAGATGTCAGGCGCGTATGAGGTCAGTGATGTGACGACCGACCATGCAAACAAAAGCCAGAGCGCAATGCTGAGAGCCCTTGGAGCGCGGCCGATGCGGAGGTTGCCGGACCGCCATCGGAGCACAACGCTGATCATCCAGGCGAACATTCCCGTCAGCCACGCGATCTGGGTCGCGGCGATGGAATGCGGAGCCGATACGATCATCAGGACAAGCAACACGAACGCGGTTCGTTCGAGCCATCGAACGGAAAATGCACCGTCGTTTGTCTCTGCAAGAGCATCGAGTCGCTCGAAAAATCCCGGCATAAGTGCGAGTATTATAGCAGTTAGATTTGACGCATGAGTTCAGACAATCATCAGACAGACCTTTCGCTCAAGGCAGAGATCAACCTCTATTACGATCTCTATGTACCCGACGGCGCGCGGACCGCGCCGCTGATGATCTCGGTTCACGGTTACGGGGCGCATAAGCGTTACATGATGCGTGAGGCGCGGTCCATTGCACCGGAGAATTTTGTTGTCGTTTCCGTTCAGGGCCCGCATCAGCATTTCCGTCCCACCGCTGACGGATATCGCGTCGGCTTTGGGTGGCTGACCGATCACAAACCGGAAGAATACGTTCGGCTCCATCACGATTTCCTGCTGCGTGTGATCGATAAACTCGACGATGATGGACTGATCGACCGCTCACAAATTTATCTCTACGGATTTTCACAGGCGTGTGCGCTGAATTTTCGTTTTGCGTTCACGCATCCGCAAGTTCCGCGGGCGGTTATCGCGGTCTGCGGTGGAATTCCCGGTGACCTCGATACCAATCCTGTCTACAAACCATTCGACGCACGCACGCTTTACCTCTACGGCGACGATGACGAATTTTACACACAGGAAAAGTTCGCCGGGTTCGAAAGCAAATTACGCGAAACGCTGCCGAATTTTACATCGAAGCATTACAAGGCGAAGCACGAGATAACGGAAGAGATGCGTATAGATCTAAGAGGCTTTCTGAATGAGTAAGAAAGGAACGACCATCCTTTGGCGAGTGTTTATGAATAGACTTGTCACGAGCCTTTCGCTGATTGTTTTGTTAATGGCCGGCGGTTTCGCGCAGGCTCCGCCAGAAAGTCAACATCCGGGCGTCACTCTGTTTCAGCAGCGAAAATATGTTGAGGCGGTCCGAGCGTTTGAGATCGCTATTAAAAGCACTGAGTTTCGCTCTGATGCGGAAACTTGGAATTATCTTGGCCTTTCGTATCTGGCTACAAACGAACTGAAGAAGAGTCGAAAGGCGTTTGAGAAAAGCGTTTCGCTCTCACCCGCGAACGCCGTTTTCCTGTCGAATCTTTCGTACGCATATCTCATGGCGCGGCAAGGCTCAAAGGCCCGAGCCACGGCTGAAAAGGCCAATCGAATCGACCCGAAACTTCCGGGTCCGTATGAGGTACGGTCGACGGTGAACCTCTGGGTATCGAAACTCGACGCTGCAGAAGTCGACGCCGACAAGTTTATCGAATTAGATTCCGGCAATCCCCAAGCATACTTGCTGAAATCGGACATTTTGATAGCAAAACTCGGAGAGCGTTTTGAGGCGGAAAAGAGCACGAAACAGGGGCTTGGCTTTTTGAAGGATGCTTCTCAGGCCCTCAAGATGGGTTCTGCAAAATGTAAAGATTCTCCCGCATGTGAGCAGATAAACCGTCGCGCGGAAGCGATCACTGCCTTCTACCAGCACTTCTCGCGTAATCCTTCTCCGCCAACACCGTCTTTGTCAGTCCCGGTTCCGGAGCCCGGCGTCACACCACTAAAAATCATCAGTCTGCCCTATGCGAAATACACGGATCGGGCCCGATCGGAAAACATACAAGGGGCGATCCGCGTTGTTCTCTTAATGGGGGCGAGTGGCAAGGTAGAGCACATGCTCTTTCTAAGCAGGTTGGGTTCAGGGCTCGATGAGGAAGTGATAAAGGCAGTAAACGACATTAAGTTCGAACCAAAGATGAAGGACGGCAAGCCTGTTTCGACAGTGATCGTCCGCGAGTATACATTCTCGATCTACTAACCTCGCAGCCTCACGCTTCTGATCTCAACTTTGCCATCGAGGGCCGGAGGCAGGACGACTTTCGGTACGTCGTCACCGGAGTCATTTTTTACCATATCGACGCGGAAATTTTCGCTGTGGATATTTTCAAACAAGGATTTTCCTCCGAAGAGGATCACGCTGGCGCGTCTTCCGCCTTCGACCGGGATCGAATAGACGCGCTCGACACGCTGCTCGCCGATTCGAAACGCGACATCCACGACCGTCTCGAGCACCGTCGCTTTCGGGTTGGTAACACTTACCGGCACCTGCTTGACCGTGAAGTCCGCGATGCGATTCGTGAGATCGATCCGTTCGGTCTCGACCGAGCTCAGTGAACGAATAAAACCAGCCGGGCCGCGGACACGTATCCGCGCGGGAGTTATGGTTTCGGAGTACACCTCGTAGCCGTCAGGGACCTGGCCGTATATTTCGGTTCGAACCGCAATATCTTTTTCTTCGACGGCCTCGATCCGGACAGCGATCCGATTTGGTTGAATTTCGTCGAGCTTGACGCCCGTCGGCAGCGACACCGCGACCGTCGCAGGCGTCAGGTTGATCACGCGATCGCCCGGCATCACGTCCGATATGTCCATCGAGACGATCAGGTCGTTCTTATTGATTTGCGCCAGTTTTCGTTTATCCCCCGTGACGACAAGATCAACTTCCTGGATCGGGGAATTTGTGATCTCAATGTTATTTGAGAAACGCAGGCTGAGGGACACCGAGGTCAGGCGTTGCGTCGTAGGAGTACTCAGGCCGGTAACGCCGAGCCACAGCGTCAGAGTGATGGCGAGCGCGACAAGCTTCATCACCCAGTCTTCGAGTAAGACCTTTTTTAGAATGTGCTTTGTCCAGCGCATGCGTATTAATGATGAACTATGAGTGGTGAATGATGAATGAATTACCGGCTGACGACCATTCATCATTCACCATTCACAATTCATCATTCGGTTTATCCGATCGTGATCTCGGTCTCGGTTTCCTTCATCGTCTTTGTCTGCTCGCGCTCGGTCTGCGCCATCGGGATCTCCATCGCGTCGAGCAGCATCTTTCTAAGCTGGGTCGTATCGAGATTACGACGGATCTCGCCCGCTTCGACATAAGTGATCAGACCCGTTTCTTCGGACACGACCAAAGATATCGCATCCGAGCCTTCGGTAATTCCGATCGCTGCACGATGACGCGTACCGAGTTCGCGCGAGATACTCGGATTTTTTGTCAGTGGAAGAAAAACTGATGCGGCAGCGATGCGTTCGTTTTGAACGACCACCGCACCGTCGTGCAGCGGCGTCGCCGGATTGAATATCGAAACCAGCAGATCGTAGCTGATGTGGGCATCGACCTGGACACCGGCATCGACAAAATTTCTTAAGCCGACCCGTCGCTCGATAACGATCAACGCACCGATCTTCTCCGATGCGAGCGTCGTCAGCGCCAGAACGATCTCATCATAGACGCTGCCGCCAAACTGTCCGCGGTGCTTTTTTAAGATCGGAAACTGCAGCCGGTTCGCAAAAAAGATAAGCGCCTGGCGGATCTCAGACTGGAACAGGACTATGATCGCGAACCCGATATACACGACCGCGTATCGCAGGACAAATTCGAGCGTCGCGAAATCCTGCGCGATCGAGATCCAGTAAAGCAGCCCGAGTAAGATCAAACCGACGACCGTCGGAACTGCCCGCGTCCCGCGAAGCAGCTTTAGCACGACATACACGAGGATAAAAACGAGCGCGATGTCGATGACATTGCGAAGCGCGTTTATCGATATGTAATCGTACATCGGCATAGACTGAGGGTTAGAATATCACAGGTCGTTTCGCATAAGGCGTGCGGCCGCCGAGGCAACTTCTTTAGAGATTGGGTAATCTAGCAGGAGGACGGATCGGACATGAGAAAATACTTTATCAGGATCGGCTGCTGCATTTTTCTGCTGCTCGGCGCGCTGCTGACGGGGGTTGCGAACGCTCAGCAGCCCGTCCCGACCCCGCCCGACGAGACCATCCGCATACCAACCGAAGAGGTCCATCTCACGATTCGTGCCGAAGGCCCTTTCCCCGGCGTTGCACCAAAACTTCGCGCCGATGAGCTAATGGTCTTCGAGAACGGCGTTCCGCAGACGGTGACCAGCGTTCGTGCGATACCGGCGCAAGTGTTGGTTCTTGTCGATACAGGAGCGGCACTTAGCTTCGCAAAAACCCGCGAGATCGCGACGCTCGCTACCCAGCTCGTTATCGACGATCTGCCCGAAGGCTCGGCGTTTTCGATCATGCAGTACAGCGATCTTATCGAGACGCCGGTCGGGTGGACGACCGATCGGAGGAGCGCGATCACGGCGCTTAGCACCGGCCTGCCGACGGGACGCCGCTCGTTACTCTCGGACGCGCTCGGCAACGCCCTGAAAACTCTCGTCACGCGGCCGGCCGAAAATCGTCATCTCGTTCTCGTAACGGATGGACTCGACGGTCCACGAGCGATGACTCTCGAGAGCCCCGCGCTGCGCGCGCTTGAAGAGGCGAATATCGTCATCCATGTGATTGGGTACACGGCGATGGAAGAAGACGGGGCAAAGGAAGCGATGCGCCGGGTGCGTTTGAACACGCGGCCTTCGAAGCCGCGGATTCCGAAAGAGATCTTCGACGATATGGTCCGTTCGCTTCCGATATCGATCGAACAGAAAGAATTTCTCAGGATGCAGAACGAGGCACAGCAGATCATCATCATCGATCTGGATTCGGAAAGAAGAAAGATGTTGCGGGCCCGACGCGAGGAATGGGCACAAGGCGAAACGACGATGGCCGCGATAGCGATCCGTAGCGGTGGATCGATCCGTGTCCCGGTGGATGCGACCGCGCTTTTGAACGACGCGATCGCGATCGGCCGCTCGATTGGCGAATACTTCGACGTCACTTATTCGCCCGAACACGTAACCGGCACGGCCGCTGCGCGAAAGGATCGCACGATCTCGGTCACGAGCCGATCGGACGCCCTAAAGCTTCACACGCGAAAGTTCTTACGATCGCCGGAAAGCAAGTGAACGCGAATTTCCCGGACAGCTTCAAACGCGGAGTACCCCGCGATCACGGCGGTGAAGAAAACAGCTCTCACGTCTTCGAGCTCCACACCATCCCGACAAGCCGTCCGTCGGCGTCGATCACCGCCACGGCTCCGCATCCGTTCGAAGCCGCAAACTTATTCGCCTCGGCTATCGTCGTCGTCGTTTCGACAAAGTGGTCCGTCGTGATCGGCCGCATCGCGTCACGGATCAAAGTCCCGTTCCAGACGCTGCGGTCATACCGCTTCAGATCTTCGAGAAGGAACATTCCAAATAATTGCTTGTCCTTTGCGACGGGAAAAACCGCCTGCCTGTTCATGGGCAATACGTGATCGACAAAATAAAGAATAGTCGCCTCGGGGTCGATGCTGATCGGAAGCTGCATGACGTCGGCGACGTGAACGGCCCGTGCCAGATCGATCTCGCGGATGATGGACTTTGCCGAGTCATATAAGAACAGGCCCACGAGTACCGCCCAGAATCCTGTAAAAAATTCGCCGTAGATGACGACGAACAAAACGCCGAGCACTATCAGCCCGACCGCGATGATCTGTCCGCAGCGGCCGGTCAGCAGCGTCGCTTCCGTAAGGTCTTTTCCGTTCTTCCAGAGATACGCACGCAGGACACGACCTCCATCCAGCGGATAACCGGGAAAAAGATTGAAGACGGCAAGAAGAAAATTAGACAGGGCCAGCAGGAAAAGAAGTATCGCGAGAATGTCCAGCCCGCCCGCGGTCGCCGCGGTCATCAACCCTAGAAAGAAAAGCGTCAATAGAAAGCTCGCGGCCGGTCCGGCGATCGCGATTCGGAATTCCGCACGCGGAGTTTCCGGCGGATGACGAAAACGCGTCAGCCCGCCGAACGGGTGCAGTACGATCTCGACGACATCGAGCTTTTCCCATCTCGCAGCGATCGCGTGGGCGAATTCGTGAAAGAAGATCGACGCGAAAAATACGAGTGTCGTCGCGAGCCCGAGCACGACGCTTCCGGCAATATTCCCAACCAGCGGGTTGACGCTCGCCGCGGTGATCGCCGACATCAACCCGACGACAAAAAACCATCGGTAATCGGCGCGCACCGGTATCCCGGAAACTCGTCCCAACATAGCCTGTCGTTTGAAATAGTCGCCGAACCCCATCTTACTTTTCAGATGCAGTCAGCTTAGCAAAGAGTCAAAAAGAAACGAACCCAGACACATCCCAAACGGATGTTGACACCGTTGCGATATGCAGCTTCGCTAATGCTTAACGGGCTCGTAGACATTTGGATCTCTGTCGATAGGATGATAATTTGATTTTGGCCATGACTTAGGAGAATAAGCTGGCGTCTGGACATCGATCGCCTTACCGGGATGACCAACGGAACATCGAGTGAAAGCTACACGTTCGACGGGGTCGGTAACAGAACTGCATCGCATCGGAGTGCGAGCTACTCGTACCAGCCATACAATCGAATGACAGCGACGGCGAACGCGACGATGAACTTCGACGCGAACGGCAATCTGATCCAGAAGTCGGAAGGATCGAACTACTGGCGATACGGGTGGGACTACGAGAACCGGATGACGTTTGCCGCGACTCGGAGGCAGACGGTTCGTTACCGTTATGACGCACTCGGCAGAAGAGTGCATCGCTATTTTGCCGGTAACAAAGAGAACACGAAGTTCGTATACGACGGACTCGATGTGCTCGTCGATGACGACGCGGGAACGCTGACGAAATATCTCAACGCACCGGGTATCGACAAAAAGGTGATTGGTCAGCCTCTGAAAGCACCAAAGGTGCGTGCGCAATTTAGCCAGGGCCGTTGGCCCTGGCTAAATTGCATCGCCGCTTTGCGGCTTGAACTCGACTACGCCTCAAACGGTATCTCGGCGTTCTGTAGGACACCGAGCTCGTTGCGGCTGACCTTTTCGAGGAGCTTCGGATCGTCGAACATTTTCACTAATCCGTTGACGGTCGCGTAGCGCGGTTCTTCAGCGACGCCGACGGGAAGGTTGATGAACGAGCGAATGTATTGGTCGACACCGTCGAGCAAAGATCCGCCGCCGGTCAGGATCACTCCGCGGTCATAGATGTCCGCGGCGACTTCGGGACGAAGCTCGGTAAGCGTATCTTTTGCAGTCTGCGCGATGCGGCGAACGATCGATTCGACGATTGGGTAAACCTCGCCCGTCGTGATCTCGACGGCTGCCGGGCTGCCGGTCGTCACATCGCGGCCTCGAACCTCCGTTGTCTTGCCTATATCATCCGGCAGATATGCCGACGCGAACGTCGTCTTCAAAAGCTCGGTCGTTTCGGCCCCCACCTGAAGCCCGCGGTGGCGGCGAAGATGCGTCGCGAGCACGTCATTGATCTCATTACTGCCAAATC
Source organism: Pyrinomonadaceae bacterium (assembly GCA_037969295.1). Lineage (GTDB taxonomy): Bacteria > Acidobacteriota > Blastocatellia > Pyrinomonadales > Pyrinomonadaceae > OLB17. Next base: position 14,550 of record JBBKXD010000063.1, read on the forward strand.
GTTCTGACGTCGAATGCACGATCGAACCTTTCGCGATGACCGCGATGTTCGTCGTCCCGGCACCGATGTCGATGATCGCCGATGCGCGCTTGTCGTTCGGCAAAACGCCCGCGCCGAATGCGGCGGCAAGGCCCTCTTCCATCATGAAAACTTTTCCAATGCCGGCCTCTTCCGCCGCGTGCAATAGCGCACGCTGCTCGACGTGAGTAACGTCCGAAACCATGCTCATCACCGCTTGAAGCGAAATATTCGAGCCGCCCGTCTTTGCCTTTTTTACAAAGTACGCAAGCATCTTCTTCGTCCGTTCGAAATCGGCGACGACACCGCCGATGAGCGGAGCTCGGACGGTAATGTCGCGCCCTTCGCGACCCGACATGTCGGCAGCTTCCTGGCCGAACGCGACTATCTCTTCGGTGATCTCGTTTACTGCGACAAGCGAGGGCTCATCCAGAACAATACCGCGGCCTTTGACGGCAATGATGGTGCTGGCGGTACCAAGATCGATCGCCATCGAATCGGTAACTAGCTTTTTTAATGAGGAAATCTTCAACTTCATACTGCTGGGACTTGTGGGGTCAACTAATTATATTCTTTTCGACACTAAAGCCGCCATCAATATTTTTACCCCCATTTGACCTCGAAAACGTTTACCGGTTGGACGCGGTTCTTGACGGTCAATGGCTCACGCGGATTGGCAGGTATTAGATTCGCTCCGGCCGCAGCGGTTGCCTCGCTCATAAGTATCTGCCCACCTTCTGCATTCGATTCGAGCCGCGACGCGAGGTTGACGGTGTCGCCGATCGCCGTATATTCGGAACGCTTGTCGGAACCGATATACCCGACCGTCGCCTCACCCGTGTGTAACCCGATTCCAATCGAGATCGGTCGGTAGCCCGCCTCTTTGAGGTCATCATTCAAACTCACGAGCCGCTTTTGCATCGCGATCGCCGCCTTCACCGCGTTCATTGCATCCGTCGGCGACGCACTCGGAGCACCGAACAATGCCATCAGCCCATCGCCGATATATTTGTCGAGCGTCCCGCCGTGATCGAAGATTATTTCCGTCATCGCGGAAAAATACCGGTTCAATAATCCAACGACCCGCTCCGGCTTTTCACGCTCAGAGAACGCCGTGAAACCACGGATGTCGGCAAACAGGACGGTTATCGTTTGATTGACGCCGCCGAGCCGAAACGAATTCGGATTATCGAGGATCTGCTTTACGACGTACTCGGGCATGAAGCGGCTGTAGTTCGCACGGGCAACCTCTTCGCGTGCCAGCCGTTTGTGTGCCTTAACCGTTTCGACCGTGACCGCTGTTTGGGCCGCGACGGCGCTGATCAGTTGAAGATGGTCGGCCGAGAACGCCGCGAACGGATCGAGGCGGTCGGCGTAGAGGACGCCATGAACGTTCGATTCGGTGATAAGCGGCGCACAGATGGTCGATCTGACACCCTGCGAGACGATCGAATCGGCGCCCGAAAATTGAGCGTCGGTTTTCGCGTCCTGCGAAAGCAGCGCGACTTTTTCGCGCATCACCTTTTGCGTGATTGTCCGGCTGATCGTCAGCTTTTCAGTCAATTTATCGAGCTTTTCGTCGCGCGTCTTTACGCCGACGGGAACGAGGTTGTTGGGAAGGATCTTTCCGTCGTGTGTTTCATCCGCGATCAATGCGACCACGCGGTCAGCCGGTGTGCCGCGAAAGATAAGGTCCGTCGCTCGTTCAAAGATCTCTTTCAAGTCGAATACGGTTCCGAGCGACTTGCTCATCTCGTAAAGCAACTCGAGGATCTCCGCCTTTCGACGCAGATCCTTGATCTCCTCGGGCGTCGCGATGGCGGTTTCCATCGAGAGATGAGACTGCCGTCCCATTATTTCGTTAGCCGAGATCTCAACTTGTGTGTGCCCAAGCGGCTTGTCGTCGAAATCTACGACTTTCGGCTGCTCAAGAACCGTTGGAGCTTGTCGTTCGTCGGGACGCAGCGTGTCCGGCAAGTGCGGTAACACAGCCCCGTCTATCGCACCTCCACTTTCTTCGTAATATTCAAGGCGGCTTTCGCCGATGACGATGACGTCGCCGGAGACAAGATTTTTTTCGAGCGCGGGTGAGCCGTTGACGAAGACGTGATTTATACTTCGCGTGAGTGATCCTTTCTCAAAATATCCGTCGACTATCCGAAAGCCCTGTGCGTCGCCGGCGATCTGTGCGTGTTTACGAGACACGCGGCGGTCGTTCAGAACTATGTCGTTCTCTTTGGCGCGCCCGATCGAATAAACCTTTCCGGGTTCAAGATCGAATTGCCACACGCGGCCGTTGGGTTCGGTGATTTTGATGTTTCCGCTCACGATGTGTGTTAATTGTAATTCGGATACGGTGTAGTCCCAAGTCCCAAGTCCCAAGTCCCAGGTCCCAAGCTCACGAGTTCTAAGACAAGGGAAAAATGGAGCAGTAGCCAGAAACACGGACTCTTGAGACACTGGGACTAGAGACTTGGGACTTAACAGTGATCTACCTCGATAATAATGCCACAACTCCGCTCTCGCCGAACGTACGCGAGGCAATGCTTCCGTTTCTCGGCGCCTCGTTCGGGAATCCGTCGTCGGCGCATGCCGCCGGACGTGAGGCCCGCAAATTCGTTGAGAAAGCGCGGGCGTCGGTCGCTAGTTTACTCTGCGCAGATCCCGCGGAGATCGTGTTCACGTCGGGCGGTACGGAGAGCGACAACCTGTCGATCACAGGCGCGCTCGCCGCAAGCCCGGGTAAGAACCACATAGTTACGACCCGTGTCGAACACGAGGCCGTTCGGAAGCTGTGCGAAAAACTTGAACGGGAAGACTACGAAGTTTCGTGGCTCGATGTGGATGATAATGGCGAACTCGATCTCGAACGGCTTCGGCATGCGGTGCGAAAAGACACGGCCCTTGTCTCGGTGATGCTCGCGAATAATGAGACGGGGATACTGTTCCCTGTCGATAAGGTAGCAGAGATCGTTAAGGAACGTTCGGACGCTCTGGTACACGTTGACGGCGTAAATGCTGTCGGCAAGATCCCGATCGATCTGAGTAAGGGTTCGATCGATCTCTTCTCCGTCTCGGCGCACAAGTTTCACGGTCCGAAAGGGATTGGCGCACTATACATTCGCGAGGGAGTAGCTCTGAGTCCCATGTCGATCGGCGGCGGGCAAGAGTCTGATCGGCGCGCCGGTACCGAAGCTGTCCATCAAATTGTTGGAATGGGTGCCGCGGCGGAGTTTGTCCGTGATATGTCGAAAATGGAAAATGTACGGCGGCTACGCGACAAACTTGAGCAAAATATTTTACAGAATATCCCGATAGGGGTTTTGAACGGTACGGTCGATGCCCGCGGTCGTTTGCCTAATACTTCGAATATTTCATTCGAAGGTCTCAACGGTGAGGCTATACTTGCCGCACTTGACGATGCCGGCATCTGCGTCTCGACCGGCTCAGCGTGCAATGCGGCCGGCCACAGGGCCTCGGCCGTGCTCGAAGCGATGAATGTCCCGTATACGAAAGCAATGGGAGCCGTCCGGTTCTCGCTTTCGAGGTTCAACACCGAAGCGGAGATCGACGAAGTTCTCGGTGTGCTCCCGCCGATCGTGACCCGACTGTCACAACTTGCCGGACGCGCATGAGCCCGCTCTCGGAAACCAGCGACGCAAACCGATCGCGGCGGAAATCCATCTTACACGGGTTCTAAAATACGACCAGAAGATTTACGAAAATGAAACTCCTGACCCTCACTCTTGCCGCTCTTCCGATCATGTCCTATGCGGCTCTTTCGATTCCGTAGCGAGCTATTTTCAGGTAGAGGCCGCGACGGGTGAGCCCAAGCTCGTTTGCGACTCGCGATATGTTCCAACTGTGTTTCGCCAGCGCGACCCTGATCATCTGCATCTCAAGCTCGGTTACGGCTTCTTCGAGAGTGCCGCCTTCGGGAATATTCTTGAACGGCGAGATATGCGTGTCGTAGGTCGCGATCGGTTTGGCACCCGCATCGACGAGAGGTGTCAGTGGTTTTGCGCTTCTCTTTAGATCCGATGACAGGTGGTCGGGCGTTATGACCTCTTTATCCACCGCACGGGCGATGACGCGCTGGACCTCGTTGCAAAGCTGGCGGACGTTTCCTTCCCAATTGCATACCATCAAGAGATCGATCGTCTGCGGAGTAAAGGTGATGTCGTGCTTTCCGAATCTGGACGAATAATGATTGATGTAGTAATTCACGATCGGCGGGATCTCCGAACGACGCTCGCGAAGCGGCGGCACGCGGAGGCGAATGACGTTTAGCCGGTAGTAGAGGTCCTCGCGAAAACTTCCATCGGCGACCTTTGCTTCGAGCGGCATGTTCGTCGCCGCGATTATGCGTACATCGACCTTGATCGGTGTCTTTTCACCGATCGGTTGTATCTCGCCCTCCTGAAGAAATCGCAAAAGTTTTGGCTGAACATCGATCGGCAGGTCACCGATTTCATCAAGAAACAGCGTACCCCCGTCCGCCGCCCGGATCATACCGGGCGAATCGGTTACCGCGCCGGTAAAAGCACCACGGCGGTAACCGAAAAGGTGGCCTTCGGCGAGCTCCTTTGGCACAGCGGTACAATTAAACGGGACAAAGACCTTGTCCTTTCGATTTGACAGCGTGTGGATGGCTCGCGATACCAGTTCTTTACCGGTCCCGGACTCGCCCGTTACGAGCACGGTCACATCGGATGAGCGAATCTTATATACCTCTTCGACCAGCGATGTCATCGCGGGCGATGAATGGATGAATCCCGGCATCAGGCTGCTCGAGGTATGGGGACTCGATTCCTGCTCGATCGGCGTTCGTTTGTCCCTCTCTCGCAGTGCGATAACGTCGAGACCCAACTCAACGACCGGAAGTAACGGATTGAGCGGACTGCCGTCATTCAGATAGGCGCTCGTTTGAGGATGTATAAGCAGGAAGGCCGGTTTGGCATTCAGAGTTTTCAGGGGAAACACTGTGATATTTCTGTTCCTCGCAAATATCTTCTCGGCCCGTTTGGGTAACGCATCTTCGAGTTTCCCTACGATCTCCACACTTTCCGTCGGGGAATAGCCGTGAGTTATGAACGGTCGAAGCTTTTTGTCGCTATTCGTTTCGGCGATGATTATCTTCTTCGCGCGACTCTCCTGCTGAAGCACGGCGACCAACTCCCTGAACAGCAGCTCGCGCGACGCTGTCGCCTCGGCAAGGCGAACCATCAGCAGTTGTGAAGCGGCAGAATTCTGATGAGCGGCGGTCATAATTTCACCGCTTACGAAATTCTGAAAGTGTTCAAGTTTCTTATCGGCTCTCTCGGCCAGTGACCGGACTCCGAGCTTGCGGAAAGTATCACTTGCTTTCGCGAGGTGCCTTTTCGCCCGGCCCGCGTTCTCAACACCTGCATTCTCGCCGATCAGAAGACTGACGAGCCCGGCGTTGTAAATGTCTTCGGCTGCCTCGAAAATCGTGAGGCTGCGATTGAAGTGATGAACGGCAACCTCGGCGTTGTTGTTCTCGAGTTCGGCGAGTCCGCGTATTCTTTGAATGTTTCCTAGAACGAAGAAGTCGGAGCTCGGATCGTTTTCTTCGATCGATCGCAAAGCCATCTCACACTCACTAGTATCGTGGCGATGAAGATAGCTTTCGGCCAGCACGAGGCCGGCCATGTTCGCATAGTGTTTATCGCCAATCTGTGCGGACAGCTCGATCGTTTCCCGCGCTTTCGCGATCGCTTTGTCGATAGAGCCCTGGGCCAGATAACATCGGGCAAGGTTTCGCATTGCCTGTGCGGCGTACCACTCGCGTTTACGCTCGCGGGCCAGCGCGACAGCCTGCTCGAGATAGTCCTCAGCGTCAACGAGATCGCCCCGCAATATTTTCAGCTCGCCCAACGAATCGAGGATGCCGGCGATATGCACATGATTCGTGTCGATCGCCAGATCCAGTGCACGCTTAATTATTTCCTCGGCGCGATCCCATTCGCCGATCAACATCAAATTTATTCCGAGATTGTTGTAGGCGATGATCGAATTCAGGACGTGCTCGGTTTTTTCGAAGAATCCGATCGACTTTTCCAGACACGATATCCCGTCCTGCGGGCGTCGCAGAAACCAGTACGCCCCGGATTGATCGGTATAAAGTTTCCCCAACATGAACGGAGCCGAGCGGTCGCCGATTATCTGTATCCCGAGATCGAAATACTCCAAAGACTTTTCACTGTTCCCTTCCTGGTGATAACTGAGGGCGATCTCACGGTAAGCTTCGGACATGCCCAGCCAATCGCCATTCTCCCGGAAATAGGCGAGCGCTTTTTGCGCATAGTCGCGGCAGATCGCACACTCGTTAAGCTTTCGGTAAACCCGCGCGAGTCCGCTGTCGATCGGGCCGAGTAGGTGGTTAAGCTCATTCTTCTTTGCGACTTCGAGAGTTTCTTTGAGGAGTGTTACCGCCTTAGGGTGATCGCCGAGGTTGTTGTAGGCGACGGCGAGTTGGGTTGTGACCCTGACTTCGGTTTCCTTCGAGATCAGAGCCTTCATATCCTCGTCTTCGTACGGCTGAACTGCTTCGAGAGATTCCTTATACCTTCCAACCGTTTCCAGTGTGAATGCCAGCAGGCGTTTCAGGTTGGCAAGATTTTCAGCCGTGTGATTGTAGTTCTGGATAGTTTCCGAAAGCAGTTTCTCTGCCTCGCTGGATCGTCCGTCACGAAGATTTTGTCCGACGCCCCGGAAGATCCCATCCAGTTCCTCGGGAGAGATTTGGCGTTCGCGCCCAGTGCGCACGCCCTTTAACGAACCGGAAACAGATTCGCTTTCAGACACACGATTGACCGATCGGGAAAATTTGCTCATTGTCGAATAGCCCTAAATACGGCGAATAAAGACGTGTTTTCAGCAATAAATCGACGAGATGGTTATTTAGTAAACAGCGCACTCGAAATCTAACAAAAAAAATAGGTAGTGTCTATATTTTTTGGCGACGGCCTATGGCAAAATCTGAGGAATGGCTGATTTCCCCGAATTCGACACGGACGTACTGACCGAGTCCGAAACCAAGCTCGAAAAACCAAAATTATTCAAGGTCCTTCTGCATAACGACGATTTTACGACGATGGAGTTCGTCGTGTTCGTCCTTGAATACGTATTCAATCGCACTGCGCCTGAGGCGTTTTCGATAATGTTGAAGGTTCATAACGAAGGCCTCGGCATCGCGGGAGTCTACCCCTACGAAGTCGCGAATATGAAATCGGAGAAGGCGATGAACCTTGCGAAAGCGAGGGAATATCCGCTGTTGTGTACCCTGGAGGAGGATTAGATGAAAAACCCCAAAACGATCACTCTGGCCCTATTGCTATTTTCCGCAAGCTGCGGAATTTTCGGTCCGAGCCGCGAACGGGCGATCGAGGACGCGATCGCGCAGGTGAAGGAGACGATGGGCGTCGCGATCCCGGATTTGAAACAGCCGGAGCCTTATAAGTATGAGGGTGGCGGTGATTGCGCCCTCGTGCCCGGTCTGTCGTCAACAAAGGAAATGCTTCGATATCAGGTGGAGATAGGGTTGCCCGCTGGCGATGACGGGCGGGAGCGTCAAGCACGGGCCGTGCAACACTGGGTTGATAAAGGCGGCACGATCAGAACTCTGCCGTATCCCAATGGACCACCCAGTGAAGTTGACTACAAGGGCGGTTCGATCACGGCATTTGCTATGAACAGAAGCGGACGATCGAACGAGACAGGCGGTCCGACCCAGTTCTGGATCGTCGCAACGACCCCCTGCATCCCGAAGATCGACTAATGCCGGATTCCAGCTCGACGCGAATATTTCGTCAACTGACGGCACACCTGCGTGTTTAGCCGACCTAGATGTTAATATTGGGTTTTTTATGGACGAAGCATTCGATCTCAAGAAGACTGTCAATCTTCCCCGCACCGCCTTTCCGCAGAAAGCGAATCTCGGACAGAGCGAGCCCGCGCGCCTCAAGAAGTGGAATGAAATGAGCCTCTACGAAGAGGTAATGAAAGCACGCAAAGGACGTGAAAAGTTCATCCTCCATGATGGGCCGCCGTATGCGAACGCCGACATTCATATCGGCACCGCGCTCAACAAGATCCTCAAAGACTTCGTAGTGAAAACGCGTTCGATGATGGGTTTCGATGCGCCGTACGTGCCGGGTTACGACTGTCACGGGCTGCCTATCGAAACGCTGGTCGAGAAAAAGCTTGCCGAGAAAGGAAAAAATAAGAACGATCTGCCGGTCGCAACCTTTCGCCGCATCTGCCGCGAACACGCTTCGACGGCGATGAACAGCCAGACGCGTGACTTTCAGCGGCTGGGTATTCTCGGCGAATGGGAAACACCGTATCTCACGATGTCGCCGGAGTACGAATCATCGACCGCGCGCCTGTTCGGAAAGTTTCTCGAGCGCGGCTACGTCTACAAAGGCTTACGCCCCGTTTACTGGTGCATCCACGATCAAACGGCTCTCGCCGAAGCCGAGGTCGAATATAAAGAACACACGTCGCCGTCGGTATACGTAAAGTTTCCACTCAAGTCCGATCCCGCTCAGATCGACGGGGCACTCGCGGGTAAAAATGTATTTCTTGTGATCTGGACGACGACTCCGTGGACGCTGCCGGCGAATATGGGAATCGCTGTGCATCCGGAATTCGATTATTCGGCGATTGAAGTTTCGGACGCCGAAGTTTTTATCGTCGCGTCTGATCTGGCTAAGGCGTTCACCGAAACTGCGGGCTTTGCAGAATACGAGGAGATCGCCCGCTTCAAGGGAGCGAAACTCGATCGACTCGAAGCTAAACACGCGTGGCTTGATCGGACGTCTTTGATCATGAACGGCGAACACGTAACGCTTGGCGAAGCAGACGCCGAGGTTGAGCTCGATGTGCGTTTTGAGAACAAGGCCGCGGGAAAATCCGGAACGGGTTGCGTTCATACCGCGCCCGGTCACGGTGCGGATGACTTTCACATCGGGAAAAAGTACGGGCTTGAGATCTACAATCCGGTTGACTCGGCGGGGAATTTTATTGACGAGGTTGAGCACTTTGGAGGCATGAACATCTTCGACGCGAATCCGAAGATAGTCGAGTTCCTTCGCGATAAAGGAATGCTGCTTTTTTCGGAAAAATATCAGCACCGCTATCCGCATTGCTGGCGGTGCAAGAATCCGGTCGTGTTCCGGGCGACGCCGCAGTGGTTTATCTCGATGGACGACCTTTTTTCGATTGCGGATTGCGGAATGCGGAATGCGGATTTCGACCCGGAACAAGTCGACGTTAACAACGAAATCCAAAATCCAAAATCCAAAATCCAAAATACGAAGTCGCTGCGTGAGCAAGCACTCAACGAGATACCCCGCGTCAAATGGCATCCGGAGTGGGGCGAAGGGCGCATGACGAACATGTTCAAAGGCCGCCCCGATTGGTGCGTGTCGCGTCAGCGATCATGGGGCGTTCCGATCCCGGTCTTCTATTGCCAGGCATGTGACGAAGCGATCGCCGATCCGAAGATCGTCGACCACGTCGCCGACATTTTCGCGAAGGAAACCTCCGACGCCTGGTATTCCCGGCCCGAGAGCGAGTTGTTGCCCGAAGGATTCAAGTGTCCGAAATGCGGCGGCGAAGATTTCCGTAAAGAGACTGACATTCTCGACGTCTGGTTCGACTCGGGTTCGAGCTGTGTCGCCGTGCTCGAAACTCGCGGCGACACGCTTCGTTTTCCGGCCGATGTCTATCTAGAGGGCGGCGATCAGTATCGCGGCTGGTTCAATTCCAGTTTGAGCTGCGGCATCGCAGCTCACGATACGGCGCCCTACCGCCGGGTCATAACACACGGCTGGGTCGTCGACGGCGAGGGCAAGAAACAGAGCAAGAGCGTCGGTAATGTAACGGCTCCACAAGAGATCATCGACAAATCCGGTGCCGAGATTTTGCGTCTATGGGCGGCAGCGGTTGACTATACGGAAGACGTTCGATGTTCGGACGAGATCTTGTCGCGCGTCGTCGATGCATATCGAAAATTTCGGAACACGCTGCGTTACGCGCTTGGCAATCTTGACGGATTCGATCCTGTGAAAGACGCAGTCGCCGAAAACGAGATGCTCGACATCGATCGTTGGGCGATCGCCAGCTTGAATGATGTCGTCGAGAAGGTATTGAAAGGCTACGAGGATTACAACTTTCAGGCGGCCTATCTCGCCCTCTACAATTTCTGCACGGTCGCACTGTCGGCCAGGTACTTCGACATAATCAAAGACCGTCTGTACATTCTTGCACCGAAGTCGAAAGAGCGACGCTCCGCACAGACCGTGTTGCACTTGATCACCGATTCGCTGTGCCGGCTTCTGTCGCCGATCCTGGTTTTTACTTCGGACGAAGCGTGGGAGAATCTGCCGGGTCAAAAAGTCGCCTCCGTCCATATCGCGGAGTTCGCAAAAGCCGAACCCACTGATCATGATCTGCTTTCGCGTTGGGAACGCATCTTTGCGATCCGCGACGAGGTCTTGAAAGCGCTCGAAGAGGCGCGAAACGCGAAACAGATCGGCTCGTCGCTGGATGCAAAAGTGTTGCTGACCGCGGATGCCGGGACGACTCGGTTCCTTCTCGATTACTTCGAACAGTTACGTTATATTTTCATCGTCTCGCAGGTTGAGGTTCATGAGGGTGACGCGCTGAAGGTCGAAATTCAAAAGGCCGACGGAGCAAAGTGCGAGCGATGCTGGAACTATTCCGTCCGCGTCGGAGAATTTGAAAAATACCCGACGGTTTGCGAGCGGTGCGCGGCGGCGCTCACCGAGATAGAGAAAGCGGCGACAGCGTAACGCGCGAGCGTTTGCAGCAGATTACAAAGGGATGCTTAGAAGATCTATATTTATTTCAATCCTTGCGATCGCGGGTGTTATCGCAGTGGATGGCCAATCCGCTCACGAGCCGGTTAAGGGTTCAGTGGAGCGCAAGGCGATTCTTGACGCTCTGCGGATTCCTGTGGAACGCGATCTGAAACAAAAGATCGTTTTCGTCGCGGACAACTTTAACGTATACGGAAACTGGGCGTTTGTTGGCGGTAGGCCGCAGAACCCAAGCGGCGGATCGCCGGACTACAGCCGGACGCAGTATGCCGACGCTCAAGAGTCGGGCGCTTTTGACAACAATTTCTTCGCGCTTCTGAAAAAGACAGCGGGAAAATGGAAAGTCGTAACATACGCCATCGGTTGCACGGATGTTTGTTATGCCGATTGGTGGAAAAGATATCGCGCACCCAAGGCGGTTTTTCCCTATACCGAGTGAGCCGGGAACTGTTTTATCGCTACGTGCGTATCATACGTGGCCCCGAACATCAGTGAATAAGAAAGACATTGTTTGGAAATTTGCATACCTCGCCATCGCCGGCGGGGTTTTTCTGATTGATCAAACGTCGAAGGCGTGGGCCGTTCGCCGTCTGCGATTTGGAGACGACATCTCTGTGATCCAGGGATTCCTGAATTTCGCCTACGCGCACAATACGGGAGTTGCGTTCAGCATGCTCGACGACCATGGTGACGCCGGCCGCTGGGGGCTTTCGATCGTCGCACTCGTCGCGGCCGCGCTTGTCATCTATTTCTTTTGGCGAACGCCGCGCAGTGACGACCGCATCCTTGGATCGCTGGCTCTGCTTCTTGCTGGTATCGCCGGAAACGTAACCGATCGGCTGCGACTCGGCTACGTCATCGATTTCGTCGACGTCCAGTTTGGCTCCTGGCATTATCCGACGTTCAACGTCGCCGACATGGCGATCTGCGTCGGAGCGGGCCTGTTGATTATCGATATGTTTCTGTCGAAGCGAAAGCAGCAGGCAGAAACACGACCGGTAGGGAGTGTGCCCAATGAATAGAAACCGACAGAGGCTCATTCCAAAATCCAAAATCTAAAATCTAAAATCTAAAATCGAAGAATGTACCCAGAACTATTTCGCATCGGTGATTTTCCTATTACGACATACGGCATCTGGCTAGCGTTGGGGATGCTCCTTGCACTTTTCGTCGCGTCGCGTCTCGGCGCCCGTGACGGACTTCCGCGCGAGCGCATTTACGATCTCGGACTCTGGACGCTGATCGGTGGATTGCTCGGCTCGAAGATCCTGATGTTCTTTGTCGAAGACAATGTTGAGGTATTCACGCTCGATTTTCTCCGTTCCGGCGGTGTGTACTACGGCGGCCTGATCGGCGGATTTCTCGCGGTTGTAATATTGGTCAGATTCTACAAGCTTCCGTTCTGGAAAGTAGCTGATGCCTTCGCGCCGGGCCTCGCGCTCGGCCAGGCGTTCGGGCGACAGGGATGTTTTGCCGCGGGCTGCTGTTGGGGAAAACCGACCGACCTTTTCTTTGGTGTGCATTTTACCGAAGCCGGACATGAATACACCGGCGTCCCGATGTACGGACCCGAGGGAAATGCGCTTTACCTTTACCCCACACAGCTTATCGAATCGTTCATGATGCTTGCCGTGTTTGGCTTGCTCATTCTTCTGCATCGGCGAAAGAAATTCGACGGTCAGGTGCTGATCGCGTACGGCATCATCTATGCGATCTTTCGATTCTCGATCGAGTTCATCCGCGACGACCCTCGCGGCGATCTGTTCGGCCTGACGACAATGACCGGACTTTCTACTTCGCAACTAGTCAGCCTGATCGTTGCTGCCGTCTCGATCGTTTTCATGATCATGCGACTTCGTTCAGTGGATAGTGATAAGTTGGAAGTGGATAGTGCTACTAATAACTAACAACTTGTAACTATCCACTGGAGATTCTCGTTGGAAGACTCGGCCCTTATCTTTACCATTTCCGATTCCGATACGGGAACTCGTCTGGATGCTTTTCTCGCAGAACAGATCGACGGTTGGTCGCGCGCGCGCCTGCAGCGATTGATCCAGAACGGCGATGTTCTCGTCAATGAAAAAGAGGCAAAGGCGTCGTACAAACTTCGGGCGGGCGATGAGATCGATGTCGATCTGACCGAGGTCCCCGACGCAAAGTTCGAAGCCGAAGATATTCCGCTCGATATCGTTCTCGAAGACGAATTCCTGGCCGTCGTCAACAAACCTGCCGGAATGATCGTTCATCCGGGAGCGGGTGTAACGAACGGCACGCTCGCGAATGCTCTCGCACACCATTTCGGAAGCCGCGATCCGCAATCCGCGATCCGCAATCGAATCGGTATCGTCCACCGTCTCGACAAAGACACTTCGGGCTTGATGGTCGTTGCGAAGGACGAACAAACGCACGAAGCTCTCGCCGAACAGTTTCGCTTGCGTGAAGTTTTCAAATCTTACGTCGCGCTCGTTCATGGAATGACACGTGAGAATACCGGGACGATCGATCGACCGATCGCCCGCGATCGATGGCACCGAACGAAAATGACCGTCGCGGCAAACGGCCGTCACGCGTTGTCGATCTGGAAAGTCCGGCAACGCTTCGAAAAATTTACGCTGGTGGATGTCGAGATCAAGACCGGCCGCACGCATCAGATCCGCGTCCATCTTGCGTCGATCAACCATCCGGTCGTCGGTGACGCGACCTACAGCGAGGGCCGCGATAACACCGTCGCCGATATCGATATAAAGAACCAGATTCGGATACTGGGCCGATTTTTCCTGCACGCCGAAAAATTGTCCTTCACGCATCCGAAATCAGGTGAGAAGTTGGAGTTCGTTCAATCCATGCCCGCGGAGTTATCGGGATTCTTAGCTTGCGTAGCGAGCGACAGGGTAGAGCCCCCAGCGTAAGCTGGGGGTTCTTCGGGAAATAAGGGGAGCTCGCGTATGAGAGCGATAGACGGGGCTCATTCGGTCTGCCGCTCGCTACGCGAGCTTCTTCGAAATTTGGCGCGCCAACCCCCAGCTATCGCTCGCTACGCGAGCTATGAGATCACCCTCTCGAATTAACGTGGGTGAGCACCGACCTCGCCGCTCGACCGCTCAAAGTTCATAGTTCATACTTCATAGCTAAAAAGCCGCTTCCGTTCGGTTCCATCTTATGACCAAAAATATGAGACTACCTTTGGCCGGCCTTCTACTGACGTTTCTGTGTGGCTTCACCGCATTCGCTCAGGCGGACGAGATAACTATCGTTCCGAAACCGACCACCTTTACCAAATCACAAGGGGAATTTCGGTTGTCGACGAACACCAGGATCGTCGCGACCGGTCGAATCGGCCGGGATCTGGCTGGCCATCTTAACAGAATGCTTCTTCGCGATCACGGTTTTCAGCTTAGAGTTATCAGCAAGAGCAAGGACGGCGCGGGAATATTTCTGAATACCGGCATGCCAACGAACCTCGCAACTCGCGAAGAGTATAAGTTAGTCGTTTCGCCTGAACATATTGAAATTGCCGGAAACCATGCGGGGGCCTTTTACGCACTGCAGTCGCTGATACAACTGGTGCGGCCGGGTGCTCGGCAAAACAAGCTGGTCGTTCCTTCGATCGCCATAGTGGACCATCCTCGCTTTCCATATCGCGGAATGCATCTCGATGTAGCCCGCCATTTCATGCCGGTCGAGTTCGTAAAAAAGTATATCGACCTGATGTCGCAGTATAAGTTCAATTACTTTCACTGGCATCTGACCGAAGACCAGGGATGGCGGATCGAGATCAAAAAATATCCGCGGCTTACCGGGATCGGATCGCAGCGGCCCGAGACAGTAAAAGACCGCAATCTCACTCCGTACATCGGCGATGGGATTCCGCACGGCGGGTTCTATACACAGAAAGAGATCAAGGACGTCGTGAAATATGCGAAGGAGCGCCATATTACGGTAATCCCGGAAATCGAATTACCCGGCCATGCATCGGCCGCGCTCGCGGCGTATCCGCAATTTGGATGTAAGACGGATTACAAATACAAGGTTCAGACAACGTGGGGAATTTTCAAAGAGGTCTATTGCCCGACAGATGAGACCTTCAAGTTTCTCGAAGACGTGCTCGACGAAACGATCAAGCTTTTTCCCGACTCGCCGTACATACATATCGGCGGCGACGAGGTCCTGAAAGATCATTGGAAGGAATCGGCATTCGTTCAGGAGTTGAAGAAAAAAGAGAACCTGAAAGACGAGCACGAGGTTCAGAGCTA
>JBBKXD010000064.1:0-6512 GCA_037969295.1 Pyrinomonadaceae bacterium
CTTTTCTTCTCCGGCCGACCAACCGAGAAGCGCCAGGAAATTACGAAACGCCGCGGGTATAAAACCGGCATCCCGATATGTCGTGAGTGAGACGACCTCGCCATGCTTTCGTTTCGACAGCTTTCCTTTATTCGGCGCAAGGATCAGCGGAAGGTGCGCAAATGTCGGAGGCGTCACACCGAGAGCTTCGTAGATGAGTATCTGTTTGTGCGTATTCGTCAGGTGATCTTGTCCGCGGATGACGTGGGTGATGTTCATCTCGATGTCGTCGCAGACAACTGCGAGATTGTAGAGCGGATGACCATCCGAACGCAGCAGGACCAAATCTTCGGTATCCGAGTACTCGCGTTCCTGTAGCCCGTAAACCGCATCTTCGAACGATGTCTTTCCGGTTTCGGCGACCTTCAGTCTGATCGCATATGGCTCCCCGTTAGCTGCTCGCGTATCGCTTTCAACAGTTGAAAGGTTGCGATACAAATTGTCGCGCATGTTCTTATCGGCCTGCCGTGCGCGCTCGACGATCGCTTCCTTTACGGTCTTGTCGCTGGTCTGTTCCTTGGGTGTGAAATCGCGAAAAGCTTTGCCTTCCGCAAGGAGCTTTCGGGCGGTCGCCCGATGTTTGTCGGCATTGTCGGATTGAAAAACTACGTCTTCTTCGTTCTGGAGGCCCAGCCACGATAGCCCTTCAAGTATCGATCGTGTCGATTCATCGGTCGAGCGTGCGAGGTCAGTGTCTTCGATACGAAGCAGAAAAGTGCCGCCCGTTTTTTTGGCGTAAAGATAATTGTAGAGTGCAGCCCGGGCCGCACCGAGGTGAAGATAGCCGGTCGGGCTTGGAGCAAAGCGGACACGCGTCGTCATAAAGTGAGATTTTTACTTATGAGGGCCGGGAACGCAATCTGAGCGATCTGAATGGAGTGCCGCTGATTTTCGTAACCAAAAAACTCCATTCGATGTAATACTGACCCCAACATTCTCGCACTCGGACCGCCACTATGAAACTCAGAATTATTCGTTGCTTCGGATTAGCGTTGGCAATTCTGCTGTTCTGCTCAAGCTCGGCCCTCGCTCACGTTAAGTGGTTTGTCGAGCATGACGTGTCCAAACCGCCAATGCCGATCGGTGACGTTCTGAACGGAACATTCATCACGATGTTTCTGGCCGCCGTTGCGCTGACCTATGGTTTCTTCCTCGCCGATCGCTACGTTCACGAAAAGGGATATCTCGCCAACTTTGACAATAGCCTCAAGAGATTCGACGGATTTGCAAGCTCTGTGATGCGGATCAGCGCGGGGATCTTTTTTCTCTCGTTGTTCGTCTGGTATCTCTATCACGGCTCGACTTTCTACATCACACCCGAGCTGAAGACGACGGTGGGATGGGTTCCATGGGTTCACCTTGTCCTCGCCCTGGCTGTCATCACGCGCCGTTCGACGCCGATCACTGGAATCGGGATCCTTCTCCTCTACGCGACCGCGACCGCGGATTACGGGATCTTCCACATGCTCGACTACGTGATCTTTCTCGGAATCGGCTACTTCCTGATGACGCTCGGACTAAAACAACCGGTCTGGCTCAAGGCCGGATTTGTCACGCTCTTTGCCTGCGCCGGACTTACGTTGATCTGGGCCTCCGTCGAGAAATTCGCCTACGCGGAATGGACGTTCACCCTGTTGGCGGACAATCCGGATATGCTGATGGGGCTTGATCCCCGGACGTATATGACCCTGTCGGGAATTGTCGAGTTTAGCGTCACGTTCGTACTACTTGGTGCAGTCTCGGTAGTGGGCCGAATGGTGTCGCTCGGGATGATGACGATCTTTGTGCTTGCGGTATTCAAGTTCGGAATTGTCGATGCGGTGGGTCATCTTATGATCGTCGCGATCCTATTCGTGCTGATCGTTCGTGGTCCGACCGACGCACGGAATATGCTCGTGCTGCCGGACAAGTCCGTTTTCACCGAAGCCTACTTCATGACGGGTCTCTACTTTCTCGCGTTCGTAATGATCTTCATTTTGTATTACGGACTGCACTTCGTAATCTTTGGCCGCTAAAAATACGAAAGCCGCCGATCCCGTGATCGACGTGACGCGTCAGACGGAGACCGGCCCAGATCCTATCGCCGTAAACATGACGGCGACTGTTCCTCGAGAGGAATGTCACGGACAAAAAACCTGTACTCAACGAACTTCAGAAGCCTATGAGAACCGCCATTGCGATGCCGTAAATCAGATGGTTCTTCGCATGGATCGAAAAACGAAAAGCCGCCAAACCCCGAGGTTTGACGGCCTTCATTCTCAAGTGAGATGGCGGAGACGACAGGATTCGAACCTGTGGTACCCTTTTGGAGTACAACGGTTTAGCAAACCGCCGCTTTCAGCCGCTCAGCCACGTCTCCGAATACACGCTGCAAAGCCAGGGTTTAATTCTAGCGGCGGTGCAAACTTTGTCAAGGTTCACCGCATCATAAGGCCCAACAACACTTGTCTTTGAGGCTTGACACATTTACTTATTGCTCCGAAAATACAAGCGTTGCTCGGAACACCACCTGTTTTGTTCCAATGATAGTCTTCAAGGCTGATGAGTTTTTCAAGACTCGACTTGTTTGGTTCGGGAACGTTTCGCACTTCTTAATGGGCTTTACTCGCGCAAGGAAAATTTTTAATCTGCTCGTCATAGTTTTGGCGGCGGTATCTGTAGGGCGTGGGGAGACACCCGCGAGTGCGGGAGCTGTGGCGCCAGGCTCGGTCGATTTTGGGACGATCAAGGGAATTGTTCGCGATGACGGCGGCAACCCTATCGCCGATGCGACCGTTGCGATTTTCAAAGCATCGAAAATACTAAAACAGGTTCGCTCGGCCGCCGATGGCAGCTTCATTGCAAAGATCCTTCCCGGAACGTACACCATTTTCGCGGTTGCTCAGGGCTACAATCCGGTTACGCTGGCTGATGTCGAGATAAACAGCTCCTCGCCGCTCGTTTATGGATTCAAGCTTGAGCGGGCCGGCAGCGGCAACACGCTACCTGAGAAGCGCCTTGATCGAAATAATCCGAAATGGGTGATTCGCTCAGCGCAGACGAGCCGCTCGATTTATCAGAACACCGAGGGAGATACTCCGGCATCGTCAGATAGAGTCACGATCGAAGAAAGCGCACCGGTCGAAAGGGATGATTCCGGCAAGCGACATTCTCAATCCGTCGCTGAGACATATTTCGCAGGTTCCGACCGCGGAAGCTACGCGGGAATTAATTTCGCGACCCTCCTGCCGGTTTCCGAAGACGCAGAGATCGTTCTCGCGGGCCAGACAGGGATCGGCAGAAACGCACCGCAGCGATTCGAAGTTCAGACAAAGTTTCGGCCTCTCGACGATCATCAGGTCAGATTGAGCAGTTCGATCGGGTCGCTCGGCTCCTTCGTCAGCGATGGTGTGGAAAAGGGCGTCGGACAATTTTCGGTGCAGGCGCTCGACGAGTGGAAGGTCCGCGAAGGTGTGATCGTCGTATTTGGCGTCGATTACGCTAGGTTCGTCGGAGCCGGCGATGATTTCTCGATCAGTCCGCGGCTCGGGCTTCAGTTCGATATCGGGGCGAAGACCCGCTTCCGCTCAGCCTACACAACCCATACTGAAGAACGGACGTGGTCGAAAGCGGTCGAGCTTGAAGATGCGCAAGTCATCTTTCGCGAGCCGGCGGCGATCGAGGATTTCGTGATCGAATCGGGCAAGCCGCTTTTGAACAAGAGCAACCGGTTTGAATTCGGGATCGAAAGGGTGCTCGATAATAATTCGAGCGTCGAAGCGAACGCCTTCTTTGATGCAACTGCGGGACGGGGTGTCGGGCTAACCAGTCTGCCTTTTAATTCGTCCACGAGCCGCCAATTTGCAGAATTTGTCGGCAATCAGCAAGGGGGCGCGCGGGGTTTCAGGGTAGTTTATTCGCGACGCTTGAATGGACGATTCAGCACGGCCGCAGGTTACAGTTTCGGCAGTGGACAAAGACTTTCCGACGATGCTCTCTCGAATCCGGCGGATCTGTTTGAGAACGACATTTTCCAGTCGTTCTTCGGTCAGTTCGAGGCCGATCTTAAGACCGGAACGAATGTAAAAACCGTCTTCCGTCTTTCGCCGCAAGCCACGGTCTTTGCGATCGACCCGTTCCATGGACGTCTCGCGATCTATGACCCTAGCCTGAGTATTTTGGTGACGCAGAGTCTGCCCAATCTTGGACTTCCGTTTCACGCGGAGGCGGTTGTCGACGCACGAAACCTTTTCGATTTTCAGACGGGCGTTGCCGGCGACGATGGAAGCCTTAGGCTTACTGCACATCGCCGCGGCCTTCGCGGCAGCATACTGGTTCGATTTTGATTTGAATTAGAGAGAACCGCAGATAGACGCGGATCGGCGCCGGATTTGGTTTTTCCTGTGTTTGTCTGACGGAACTGCGGTTTTTCTGTGTCCAAATTCTTGGATAAGTCGAGCAAAAAAATGAATAAGTCGGAAGTGAAGAGGCGGAACGGCATTTTGACCCTTGCCTTTGCTGTTGATAAATCAGACTTCACTAACGACTTATTTGTTGGCGGTGGTTGGAACGCCTATTGCCTCGCAAAAACCTCGGATTAGTTTGCTTTTTAACGTGAAAGTTAAAGTTCTGACAAGTTGGAGTTTGATTTGGCTCGTGGTGACCGTCTTGCTGGTCGCCGGCGGAGCTCTCAACTTGTCGCAAAGGGCCTATCACGATCTACCGCCGACCGACGGTGCGCTGTGGGTTCAAAGGAATGGGGCGATTTATGCTGAGAAGGTCACGCCGGGCCTTGCCGCGTCGCGTGCCGGCATCTCGCCAGGCGACAGACTTCTCACCGTAAGCCTCGACGGCGAGTCGTTTGATGAAGTAGTTTCGGTCGCCGATATTCCGATGTACCTCGACGCGGCGGGCGTCGGCGGAACGCTCACGTACTACTACCAGAAAACCTCGTACTCCTTCGCGAACAATTTTTATTACGCCGATCTCAAGAACATAGACACCTTGCCTCGCTGGACTCCTTCGATCATTTTTCTAACGATCGTCGGTTTGATCTGGCTGGGCGTAGGCATGTTCGTTCTGTTCAAACAAGGAAGCCGGTCGCCGTTTGTGCTTCACTTCGCTATGGTCTGTCTCGCGGCGTTCGTCTTTCACGTTTACCGCTCGCTCAATCTGGGTCAGGACCTCGATCTCGCGGTGAATCTTCTCGACGATATCGCCTTCGCGTTCTTTGCACCGCTGTTTCTGCATTTCTGTCTCCGATATCCGGTCCACAGCCAGGTATTTGATAACCAACGTTGGAAGACCCTTGCTCTTTATGTTCCGGCCGCGCTCCTCTCGCTGACGGTCCTTGTTTTCTCGCTCGGCCCGCTGTTTCCGATCCAAGCAATCGGTTCCGCGTTGAGAAACTTCGCCGCTGCCGCGAAACTGTTTCCTATTCTCAACCAGGCTCTTTTGATCCATTTTGTCGCCGGCATCTCGCTCGGTGCGACTGTCCTGCTGTGGCGATTTTTTACCAGTAAGCAGACTCTCGTTCGACAGCGTTTGAAGTGGGCGATGTGGGGCACGATCTTTTCGATCGTCCCGATCCTTGTTTTCCAGATCGTTCGCCGCTTTGTTTTTCTTCCTGAAGACACGATCGCAACGGCGCTAACAACACTGCCGCTCGCATTGATCCCGCTTAGCTTCGGCCACTCGGTGGTGCGATATCGCTTGATGGATGTCGACGTTGTGGTGCGGCGTGCGCTGGTATACGCGATGACGACCGTCGCGATCGCGATGATGATCGGAGCCGTCGCATTAGGCCTGGTATTCCTGGCGGTTGGAAACAACCTTTCGACGACCGAGATCACGCTGCGGGCCCTGATCGCCGTTCTCGCGATGGCCGCGATAGTGATGCTGAGCGAACCGCTCAAGAATTTCTTACAGGAACGTGCCGACCGGTTCTTCTATGGTGAGCGGTATGATCTGCGGCAGGGGCTGTTGGATTTTGGAAGAACACTTTCAGCAACGACCGCGCTTGAGCCTTTGCTCGACGGGTTGAGCGACCGTTTGAAACAGGTTCTCGGCGTCGAGAAAGTCGCTGTTTTCATCGAGGATGCGGGCGGCGATTATATGGTTGCGAGATCGTCGGGGCTCAGCTCAGAGTTTCGGATCCCGCCGGACTTCCGACAGATGATCCGCGCAAAATCCGCTGAGAAGGGAATTGTTCGCGCGGACGAGATCGACCTGACGGAGAACGAAACCGCGTTTACAAACGGCAACGGCAACGGCAGTACAAGCAAGATCCCGCCGCGGCAAGAGCTGCACTACTTTGTGCCGTGCGTTGTCCGCAGCAAGATGGTCGCTGTCATCGGCCTCGGCCGTGCAAGCGATGGATCGTTGCTTTCGTCCGAAGATCTCGAAATCCTTCGCACCGTCTCGGGCTACATCGCGGTTGCGATCGAGAACAGCCGGCTCTACCAGGATCAGCAGAAGCACGCCGACGAGCTCGC
>JBBKXD010000065.1:0-2928 GCA_037969295.1 Pyrinomonadaceae bacterium
CTGCTGAAGGAGAAAAAGATCTCGGCTGAGGAGAGTCGCGAGGAGCTCTGCGAAAACCCACAGGTCGTAAAACTCGTACAGCAGGATGCGATCGATTTGACCCGCGGGTTGAATGATTACGAACGGGTGAAGAAAATCTACCTTCTGCCGAGGGAATTCTCGATCGACAAAGGTGAAATGACCCCGACGCTGAAGATCAAACGCGGGGTCATCGACGAAAAATACCAGGAAGCGATCGACGAGATTTGCGGCAGCTAATCGCCGCGGCGGGCCAGCTTGTTCAACTCTGTCAGATCCCGTCGTTTATGCAGCAGCGCGTCGGCCAACTCGAATAACGGCCCGGGAATATTTACGGGCTCTACGTTTTCATGGCTCGGCGGATATTGGCGATAAAACTCAAGCTCGGCCGAGCAGAATTCACACACCGATAAATGACGGCGAAGCTCCGCGCTATCGATCGCGGAATCTCCGAACGCGACGAGTTTCTCGGACGCCGGACAATCTTCTGTTTTGCAAAAACTTTCCATCGTAATATAGGAGCCCGAAGATCCGCGCAAAATGCCCATCACGCCAATCCGGGAGTCGTTCGAATTTTTTGCTACATTCGAGTAAATCCGTAATCGACACGCGCTTCCAAAAGTGTCGGCCGAAAAAGGGCGTTTCTGAAATTAACCGTTCCGCCCCTAATCCCACTAACTACAGGCTTTGCAAACGGCGTTAAACAACACAAAAAACTGTTGCCCAAAATTGGAATAATTGCTAGTATCTAAATGTCGGTAGTGAGGAAGACCGAGTCCCGCGACCCACCAGCCAAAATTGACCCAGTAGCTCGGCAGTCGATTTTTCAAAAGTTTCTTCTACAAAATTCAGTTTGCGACATATGAACGAACGGCAGCACAGCCATCGTACGCGTGAGCTTCGCTCAAGCACCGCCCACCACGAATCGCAACCAGCCCTTATGAACTCAACCAAATCGCCGGAACGTCTCCCGCGATCAATCCAGAATAAACAGGTTAAGGTCGGGAAATGGAACGACAGCCTTAACGCGTCTGATGTTAATCAGATTTGGATCGAGCTTCATCGGATCGTCTCCTCGCACCCGCTTGTTCGCGCGTCGAAACGTGCGGGCTTTCTGGTCGAAGAGGGAAGGTACAACGCCTACACAGATCTCACACAGGAACTGTTTGTCGCGCTCCTTAGCAAGGAAAGATTTCAACATTATCTCGACACCGGAATGTCCGACGCCGAGGTCGAAGCCGAGATCAGCCAGATCGAGCTCACGAACATGCTCACGGCCGAGCTCCGCAAACGTTACCCGGAGTCCTATCGTCTGGCTCGCCGCATTTCAACATTGGTCCAAAACAGCGAGACGTTCAAACGCTTCGACAACGTCGGAAATCCGGAAGCTCATCGCCGGCTGGCGGACCGTTTGTACGGGCTCGCCGATTGGAGGATCGAAAAGTCGCGACGCGACGTTCAGGAAATGGACGAGCGCGTCAAAGCCGTCTCGTTTCAGAAACGTGACACTCGAATGGTCGGATGCACCGGGGATGCTCAAATTGTCATCAGCAACGTTGAGCTTGAGAAATTGATAGTGCGCGTTTTTAAGGCGATCGATTCACCGGTCGATGTGCGATCACTGCGATCGTTTGTCATGTCGCGGCTGCCGATCATGGACATTCACCTTGTTCCGGTCGGCGGATCAGGCGACAGCGATGACGATGACAAGGCGCATTTCGAAATACCGGATATTCGCGAAACCCCTGAAGAAGATTTCCTGCGCAACGAGGCCGAGCACGAAGCTGCAGGTTTTGTCGAAGGCTTTTTGAATAGTCTCAGCAAGTCGGTCCGCGGAAAAGAAAAACAGTACGACCGGATGATCAACGTGCTCTGGCATTGCTACCTGATCGCCGATAGTGGCACCCAACTCGAGGTCGCCGAGATGCTCGGCGTGTCTGACTCGCTTGTCTCAGATTACCGAAAACGCATTGAAGCCAATCTCGCACAACTTTCATTTACCGGCGTCAACGAAGCGCGTCAGTTCGAAAGAGCATTGAAACGACGAGTTCGCGAAATGATCGCCGTCCCGACCGAAAAAGTCCCTGCCTGATTTCCCAGGCTCCCACTGACCCGAAAGGGAACTGTAACCTCACCCCTCTAACCGACCCTCACTACGACAAAGCGATCCCGCCGAAGATTTACTCCGGCGGGATTTTTTTGGCGGAGGCCCACCCGCTACCGCAGGTGGTACTGCCCCGTAGAGACTTATCGTTTCGGGTAATTTCTACATCCAGTCCGGTATTCCGTTCAACTCTCTGGTCCCGCATCCGGTGTACGGAAACAACGAAGGGTTCGCGGTCCCGCGTGGCACCGCGATCATTCCGGACCTGACATCGATCAATGGGAACCGCGGCATTTCGAGCTCGATTGGCAGCAATCGCACGCCGACGACCTGGAATCTTGATCTGGGTGCTTACTACCCGATCAAGTTTTCGGAGCACATGCAGCTCCGCTTTACCGCGGATTGGTTCAATGTGACAAACACACAACGTGCGGTCGTGTTGGATCAGACCCAACAGATCACGCTGGGTGTTGCGGGTACGCCGAATGTCCCGAATCCGTTTTTCGGAAGCGGACAGGTATTCCAGTATCCGTCCGCATTCAGACTAGGAGCGAAGTTCAGCTTCTAGAGTTTGGTTTCATGCTTCGGATTTATTCCGGTACGGGAAGGCAGACCAGCCCTTCCCGTTTTTTTGTCTTTTCGTGTGGTCGGTGGTTCCGTTTTATTCGTGTTGTTTGGTGTGATTTTGTGGTGCGGTTTTATTCGCGTCCCTTCGTGATGGTAAAAAATTCGGTTTCTCGACACTGAGTCTAGATCAATGTCGAGCGAAACCGTCTTTATAGCCAAGAATCTGATAGCTTTATCCG
>JBBKXD010000066.1:0-3670 GCA_037969295.1 Pyrinomonadaceae bacterium
GACGCTCCGGAACCGACTAACGCCCGAAATATCGACATGTGCGCCTTCTGCTCTTGCCAGCTCTTTTTTGGAAAACCCGGCGGCGGCCCCTCGAGCATCACAATTACTTTCCCCGAGAGGCTCACACCTTTGAGCATGTCGATGCCGGCCTGTTTCGACTGAATACCATAGGACACGAAGATCATTTCGCCCGAAACACTTTTGTTACCGTTGTTCATCGGCACTAACGCGAAGTCGGATCCATGAACGAGCGAATGCTCGCCGAAAGAAAAGGCCGTCTCCGATGTCGTGACGGTCTCCTTAAAGTCGACTTTCTGCAAAAACGTCCCTTTGTCGCCGAGTGGTTTGAGGCCGAGCGACTTGAAACGATCGGCGATCCAGTTGGCAGCTTTGTCTCCGCCTGGCTGACCGGTACCGCGGCCCTCCATTTCCGGTGAGGAAAGCACGGTCGTCATTTCCTTGATCATTGGGATCGTGATCTTATCGGCCAGCTCGAGTTCGATACCGGATAGTTGCGCGGGTGCCGGAGCAGCGGCTTGCCCAAGTCCCTGAACGACAAGAATTGAAAAAATAAATAACGCGGCGAGCGAGCGTCGCCCTTGTTCGATGAAAAAAGAAAAGGTCATCAAATTCTCCTGAAGGTGTATTGTCTGTCGTGGATCCCTGTTTTACGGTTATCCTTAATAGTCTGGTATTATCGCTATTTTTTGAGTTGATTTGAAGTCGAACGACACAATTCCGGAACGTGATCCGCCGCGTCAGGCCATCGCCGCACTCATCGCGGTCCAGGTTTTCTTTGGGTCGCTGCCGGTGATCGGAAAGATCGTACTCGCGGTCTTACCGGCGGTCGCGCTCGTCGGGTTCCGAGTCGGTATAACCGCCCTGTTTCTCTTCGGCATACAGCTCTACCGGCGCCGCGTTTGGCTAAAATACCGCTCCGATTATCTTAATCTCGCGATGCTGAGTCTGTTCGGCATCGTCTTTAATCAACTGCTCTTCGTCGGCGGTCTGTCGCTGACAAAGGCGACGAACACTTCCCTGCTTGCCGTTACTATTCCCATTTTTACGATGATCGTCAGCGCGATCATCGGCACCGAACGGCTGCGGTGGCTTAAGGTCGTGGGAATCCTTCTTGCCGCCGCCGGAATAATTTTCCTGATCGATCCGCGGAACGCATCATTCTCGTCCCAAACGACGACGGGCGATATCATGATCATCCTCAATTCCCTTTCCTTCGGAATTTATGTCGCAACTTCAAAGGACGTCGTAACACGAAACGGAGCGTTTCGCTCGATGATGTGGGTCTTTATTTTCGCCAGTGTGATCTGTGTTCCGCTCGGTCTGGTTTCACTGTCCACGATCGCCGTAGGAGAGATAAGCAACGGCGTCTGGCTTCTGGTTCTCTACATCGCGGTCGTTACTACCGCGGTGCCGTATTTGCTCAACGCATGGGCACTCGCGCGTGTGAATCCGTCAACTCTGGCCATATTCATTTATCTTCAGCCACTGATCGGGTTCGCTCTGGCCGTAATTTTCCTCGGTGAAATTCTCGATTTCCGGTTTATAATCGCTGCGCTCCTTGTTTTCGCCGGCGTTTTCCTTACCACGCGGAAATCTCGTGCGAATGTGCACGTGACCGGCTAAATGTTAAAGATTTGTAAAATGGCTCCGCCATGTGAAACCGTGCGAACGACGCTTTCGTAGTCAGTTCTATGCCGACCAATATTATCCAAACGGTTAACGACGCAGACGGCTCTGTGACCTTACGTGTCGAAGGTGACATGTTGCTCGATGATGCGGTGCTTGTCGAGAAGATCGCCGTCGAAATGCGGGGCGATAATTTTCGCGACGTCGTGATCGACCTTGCCGATCTCGATTTTCTGGACAGCGAATCGGCACCTGTGCTGAAACGCCTCGCGGAACGCGGCTTCAGGATCGACGGCATGGACCTTTTTCTTCAATCCGCGATCAACTCGGCCGAACGAAAGGCCCAAAGCTGACGGCGATTTTCAATTCATACGCAAGTCGCCTTTCCGACTAAAACGATATAAATTGTTACGAATGAAAGCTCGTGAGATAGCTGAATTTGTCGGTGGAGAACTGCGGGGCGACGGTGATGTCGAGATCACTTCCGTCGCCGGCCTGACGAGCGCGATAGCAGGACAAGTCGCGTTCGTTGAGAAAGACCTCGAACATCCGGAAACGGCTGCCTCGTGCCTGATCGTACCTACCGATGCCGATACTTCGCATGCGAATCACACCACCGTGATCGCTGTGTCGAATCCCAGACTTGCTTTTGCGCAAGTTGCGGCCGTTCTCCATCCACGAAAACGTCGCGGAGCGGAGTCGCACACCACCGCGGTGATCTCAAAAACCGCGCGAATTGGTGCGAACGTTTTTATCGGTGCGTTCACATGCATCGGCGACGAAACCTCGATCGGCGAAGGAACGCAACTTCGGGCCGGAGTAATGCTAGGCGACAACGTGCAGATCGGAAACGATTGTCTGCTGCATCCGGGCGTGTTTATCGAAGACGGCTGTTCGATCGGCGACAATGTCGTGCTGCATGCCGGTGTCGTAATTGGCGCGGACGGGTTTGGATACGTACGGGACGCTCCCGACACCTCAGCCGAAGCGGCTGCCACCCCTCATCAGGTAGGAGGGGAATATCTTAAGTTTCCCCAGATCGGAACAGTCGTAATCGAAAACAATGTCGAGATCGGCGCTAACACCTGCGTCGATCGCGGAGCGCTGGGCGAAACGCGGATCGGCGCCGGAACGAAAATCGATAATTTGGTCCAGGTCGGCCACAACGTGCAGATCGGAAAACGGTGCGTTATCGCCGCGCAGACCGGGATCTCTGGCAGTACGGTGATCGAGGATGATTGTGTAATCGGGGGACAGGTCGGATTCGGCGATCATGCCCGTGTGAAAAGTGGAGCGATCATCGGCTCGCAGGCCGGCGTGCTCCCGGGAAAGATCGTTCGTCCCGGTGTTTGGTGGGGTACTCCTGTGCAGCCGCTTGATGAATTTAAGCGTCAAAACGCACACCTAAAGGGTCTCGGACGTTTGAGATCAGATGTCCGAGAATTGAAAAGAAAACTTGGTCAAGGTTCTGACGACTAAGCAATGTAATTTCTGATCTCCACTACAACTGCAATTTCGTATTCCGCCGGTTTAGGTCTATACTCACGCCAAATCCCTGAAGAAATGTGAACTGCGCATCCAAAGCGCAACTAAACTCTGCGAATCATAACGTTAGAGAAGGAGAATCCTCGATGAAGATAAAGCTATTAGCTTTTTTCGTGATCTGTTTCGCCCTGACCGCATGTCAGGCGCCGGGACCACAGTCCGGTAATTCCGCCGGAGCGAATTCCGCAGCAACAAACACCGCGAAAACCGACGGAACCAAAACATCCGCGGGAACCGACATGAAGGGCCTCGCGGCTAAGATCGTAAACCAGAGCGCAGCGGTCAAAGAGGGCGAGATCGTGCTCATCAGCGGCTCTGTCCGTGACATGGACCTGCTCGAAAACATCGTCACTGAAGTACAGAAGGCCGGCGGCGACCCGCTCCTCAGTATTAACAGTGAAAAGATGACCGAGCGCTCTTACAAGGACGTACCCGAGAAGTTCGATAGCCGGGAACCAAAGCTGGGAATGGCGTTGGC
>JBBKXD010000067.1:0-8384 GCA_037969295.1 Pyrinomonadaceae bacterium
GAAATGTATTGGTGGTGAGAATCTCGCTGGTCAAAAGTTCCCATTTTGCTTTGTCGAGATCAATGTCTTCCGAGCGATAGATCCGGTACCCGACAATATCCTTCTCCGGATTGGTCGCAAAGAATATTGAGATCGTAGTCGGGGTCGCGGCAAGCGTGATCGCGGCCGGTGGACTCGGAGGAAAAGTGTCCTTGGGTGAGATCTGCAAAATGTTCGATTCACTGCTCTCGACGGGCTCGCCTCCCGTGCCAACGGAAACCGCTCGCACAAAGTAGAAGAGAGGCTTATCGAATTCGAAGAATTCGTCATCGAAACTGGTATCCGAGATGGGTGTCTTGTTCAGGAGCTTGCCTGGAATTTTGTCTGAGCCCGACCGGTAGACGTTATAGCCGAGCAAACTGACCGGGGTTGAGCCATCGACATTGGCGGTCGGAGATTCCCATTCAAGTCGTACCGCTTCCTGGGTTATCGAGGCTGACAGGGAAGTCGGAGCTCCCGCAATTCTCGCGGCGGGTTCAAGCAGGAAGAAATTAGAAAAGGCTGCCTTCTGTCCCGAAGCGTTTACAAATCGGATCGCATATCTAAGTCGTGCCGGCTGCCCCGCAAATTGAAGCGTGTCGGTATAACTCAGTGTTTTCAGTTCGAAGTCGGATTCTCGGATCGTTAGAGTTGCAACAAGGGTGCTGCGTGAAGCAAACTCCTCCTCTGACATACCCTGCGGCGACGCCAGGGGCTGGGCCAGGCGATAAATGTCAGCTCGGCTAATATTGAGCAAGCTTCCTTGCGAAGCATTTCTGGCCGGCATTTTCCACGAGAGAATTACCTGGTTCCCCCGCTGAAAGCCACCTATCTCTACACGTTGGACGACACGCTCGGTCGGAGGCAGCGGAGGCTTTCGCTTTCCGCAGCTTAATCCGGTAAGCAATACAACTGCTAAAAGTGCTAACGGTGCTTTAACCTGTTGGAGCTTAACGATTGTGCTTAAGGTATGTTTACCGACGAATGAGGAATTCAGCATTTGATTAATTCATAAGACGTACTGTCGCAAATTCTGATCATGGACCAGGCCGCTTAATCTTTCCTCGACATAAGCAGAGTCTATTCGTTGGTGCTTAACTTCGAGCTCCGCACCCAAAAAGCTGATTTCCTCAAGAAGCTTTTCAAGCAGCGTATGGAGTCGCCGCGCTCCGATGTTTTCAGTGCTTTGATTGATATGAGCCGTCATGTCCGCGAGCTTTGTGATGGCGTCTTCTGTAAATTCGAGCTCAATTCCTTCAGTCTTAAGCAAGGCCTGATATTGCTTAATCAGTGAGTTCTTCGGCTGCACGAGAATTCGCTTAAGGTCGTCAGTGGTTAAAGCTTCAAGTTCTACTCGAATAGGAAACCGACCTTGTAGCTCGGGAATCAGGTCCGAAGGTTTCGAAACATGAAACGCTCCGGCAGCGATAAATAGAATGTGCTCGGTACTTACCATCCCGTAGCGTGTGTTTACATTGGTTCCTTCGACGATCGGAAGTAGGTCCCGCTGAACCCCTTCGCGTGATACATCAGGATTGCCGCCGGATTCCCTACCTGCGATCTTGTCGATCTCATCGAGAAAAATAATGCCGGAATCCTGCGTCTTTTGGATAGCGGCCCGAGTGATCTGCTCCGTATCTGCGAGACGCTCCTGCTCGTCGCGGATCAGATAAACTAACGCATCCGAAACCCTCATCTTGCGTCGAACAGTCTTTGTGGGAAACAGATTTCCGAACATGTCGCGGAGGTTAACTCCCATTTCCTCCATTCCCTGCCCACCAACGAAATCGATGGTCGCGTTGCCCCGGTCCTGGGTATCAAGCTCAATTAAACGGTCGTCCAGCTCACCCCGGCGCAGCTGCTCCCGAAGTTTTTCGCGCGTCCGGCCCGCTTTAGCTTCGTTTGGAGCTTCGTCTCCTTCGGTCTGGGTCTGATAATGCAAGCTCGTAGGTGGCAGGAGGATATCGAGGATGGCCTCTTCGGCGTTTTCTTCGGCTCGCGGCCGGACTTCCTCGTATGCAGCCTGCTTCGTCAGATCGACTGCCACCTCGGTTAACTCGCGAATCATGCTTTCGACGTCGCGCCCGACATAACCGACCTCAGTAAACTTTGAGGCCTCGATCTTTATGAAAGGGGAGTCCGCAATTCGGGCAAGCCGTCGGGCAATTTCCGTTTTACCGACTCCGGTCGAGCCGATCATGAGAATATTTTTGGGTAATACGTCCTGAGCAATCTCGGGAGGTAGTTTTTGCCTCCGGATTCGATTTCGAAGCGCAACGGCAACGGCTCGCTTCGCATCGGTTTGGCCGACAACGTACTTGTCGAGCTCCGCGACGATCTGTCGGGGTGTTAGGTCATCCAGTTTTGATTTGGCCGCACTTTCTTTAGTTTCGCCGCCAAGGTAGATCGGCATCAATGATCACAGTTCCTCAACCACGATATCGGAGTTCGTAAATATGCAAATTTCGCCCGCGATTCTCATCGCCTCAGTAGCTATTTCTCGAGCACTCTTGTCGGTATGCCTGATCAAAGCACGAGCTGCCGCAAGCGCAAACATACTTCCGGATCCGACCGACAACAAGCCTTCATCCGAGGATATGACGTCACCCTTGCCTGAGATCAGGAACGAATCCTTTTTATCCGCGACTATCAACAACGCTTCGAGATGCCGCAGGTACTTGTCGGTTCGCCAATCTTTGCTTAGCTCGATCGCCGAGCGTTCCAGTTGTCCCTGGAATTGTTCCAGCTTTGTCTCGAACCGGGAAAGAAGCGAAAAGGCGTCGGCCGTTGCACCTGCAAACCCGACGAGTATGTTACCGTCGGCGAGCCGTCGCACCTTTCGAGCGTTCCCCTTGATCACGGTCTCACCCAACGTCACCTGACCGTCTCCGGCCATTGCAACCGCCCCGTTAAGCTGGACCAGGAGCACAGTAGTAGACCTAATTCGGGTTGTCGCAAATTCTGAAGGCATTAGAGGCAATAATAAGACTTTAATTTCAAATGCTCAAATTGACATAGAACCGGCATTTATCTGAACATAAATGAGTTTATGGCGTATAGACCAAGGATCGGCTTAACGATGCGGCTCGAGCTCGAGACGCGAAGATACTATCTTGGCCGCGATTATAGCGAAGCGGTCGAGGCTGTCGGCGGCCTTCCCGTTCACATTCCACTGATACCCGACAAAGATTTTCTTTCGGCTTTAGTGGCAGAGCTGGATGGCGTATTGTTACCGGGGTGCGACAGCGATGTCGATCCAGCCTACTACGGCGAGGACCCGCATCCGAAACTTGGAAAAGTTGTGCCGGAGAAGGATGAGACCGACCTCCTGGTCTTAGCTGAAGTTGAGCGGCTGAATCTTCCGCTTCTGGCAATTTGTTACGGCGTACAGATCTTGAATGTCTTTCGGGGTGGCAGTCTGATCCAGGACATCGAATCCCAAGTTGAGAATTGTGTTAGGCATCAGCAAGGCCAGCCGGCCGCGAGGAATTCACATGAGATCAAGATGGAACGTGATAGCTTGTTATTTGAACTCTCCGGGAAAAATGTAGATGAGAAGGCGAAGGTAAATTCTCATCACCATCAGGCGATAAGAAAACCTGGCAATGATCTGCGAGCTGTCGCGTGGGCGAACGACGGAGTGATCGAGGGCATCCAAGACCTTCGTCCTGAGCGGTTTATTCTTGGCGTGCAATGGCATCCCGAACTCTCGTGGGGCACCGACAAGTTTTCGCGGGCGATCTTCGAATCGTTCGTCTCAAGATGTTCGGAAGGGTCCGCCCGTGGGCGCCATGGTTTGTCAGATGATGCTATGGGTGCTGGGTCAATCGTTTAGGTAGGACCGGTTACGGTGAGAAAATTAGTGTCAAGCATTAAATCGCTTGAAGTGATATCTAGAAAGGTTCAAACAATTGTTTTCAGAAGAATTAAAGGAATCAATCTCGACTAGTATTGCAGAGGTTGGTGCTTAGA
Source organism: Pyrinomonadaceae bacterium (assembly GCA_037969295.1). Taxonomy (GTDB): domain Bacteria; phylum Acidobacteriota; class Blastocatellia; order Pyrinomonadales; family Pyrinomonadaceae; genus OLB17. The sequence continues at coordinate 3,991 of JBBKXD010000067.1, forward strand.
CTGTTAAGGTTGAGAGTTACTTCGTTCATACAAATTCGATGGATAATCCTGTCATAGTTGGAATTATTTCGTGGTTCTTTCCCGGAGCCGGCCACTTGGTTCAAGGTCGCTATAAGCGGGGATTGATCATCGGTGGAGCCATTTGGGCTATGTTTATTGTCGCTTTGCTTAGCGGAGGGGCCTACTATCCGGGTTTCGACTTTAAAGACGGACAGCTTTTGTTTTTGCTGAATGTGTTCGCGAAACTCGGGAACGGTCTTGGAGCCCTTATCGGTTTTCTCGCATCGGTGGAGCCTGCTCCAAATATGGCGGCCAAGGCGACGTTTGAATATGGCGGGCGATTTTTGGAAACGGCGGGCCTTCTGAGCTATCTGGCGACTATCGATGCGATCGACATCAATTTAGGGAGGAAGAAATGATCCATTTTCTTTACCTCATAGGTTTCGGTTTGTTTGTTTCAGTCGTCTTTGGTGCTATTCATGTTGGCACGCCGAAGGAACGCATCTGGTACGCGGCGAAGACGTTTTTACAATTTGTTGGCATAAGTCTCGTAATTGCATGGGTCTTGTATTTTATCCCTTAGCTTGATGCCCCATTTCGAAACAGAGAGCATTGTCCTCAAGAGCTATAACCTCGCCGAAGCAGATCGTATCGTCGTATTTCTCACGCGAGAGTTCGGCCTGGTGCGCGGTGTTGCCAAGGGCGCAAAGCGTATGAAGAGCCGTTTCGGAAGTATGCTTGAGCCTTTCTCGACGGTTCACCTTGAATACTTTCAAAAGGAAGATCGTGAGCTGGTGAGCATCCGGCACATCGACCTCTTGCGCTCATGTTTTGAGGAGGCAAGCGAACCTGAGATACTACACACGTTCTCGTACATCGCCGATTTGCTGATTTCGTTTGTCCCGCCGCACGACCCAAGTGAAACGCTGTATCGAATGGTCAAGGCCTGTATTGATTCGGGCTGTAGATCAGCGAATGACATTGTGGGGATCCGGTTTTATTTCGAGGTCTGGCTCTTGCGCCTTGGCGGCTATCTGCCCGATTGGAGAGTTTGCGCCGCGTGCAAAAACACTTTAGCAGCGGACGAACCTTCGGATGTTCAAGCCGATTTTCACCTCTTGTGCGGCAAGTGTCGGAAGACGCGGAGCGGTCAGGCAATATCCGGACTGCAGCGCGATATTTTTCAGGCGGCACAAAAACTCTCTCCTCGCGATTTCATGGAGTTTGCTTCGGACAAGGCCGAAGCTGTCGATCAAGTTTCCGGAATCTTGCGCCGCATAATCTCGAACGTAATTGGCAGGGAATTAGCGGGTAAAAAGACCTTTGCAGTAAACTCTTAGCAATACAAAATGCGCCTGAGCCTGACGATTTCGCGATATCTTATCGGGGCAATATTGCCTTACTTCGTTTTCTCATGGCTACTCCTCAGCGTCATTCTCTTTGTGCAGCAGGCTGCACGATTCGCCGACATTTTCTTTAGTGCAAATATCCCGACGAGCCTCGTTTGGCAGCTTACGCTTGCTCTCGTGCCGAGTGTAATTGCGTTTACATGTCCAATGGCCGTCCTCGTCGGCGTCATTATAGGTTTGTCAAAAATGCAGAGCGACAGCGAACTTGTCGCTATTCGCGCGTCCGGAGTTGGGAATCTTCAAATCACCCTTCCAGTTTTAGTCTTGGGCGTTCTGCTTTCGATATTCGCTTTTGCGATCAATTTATATGGCGTCCCGCTCGCTGCCAGAATCGTTCGGCAGGTTGCGATCCAAACTGCGATCTACAAACTTGAGTCTCCGATCGAACCTGGCGTCTTCAATACGGAAATCGCCGGCTATACCATCTACGTAAGAAGCGGGGACATGAGTGCCGGAGCGTGGAAGAACATCTTTGTTCATAACGAGGATGAAAAGACCGGGACCGTTAGACTGATCACGTCACGAAATGGTCGAATCGACTCTTCCGGAGAGCATTCGGAGCTCGTTCTTGAGAACGCGATAGCTACGACCTTCAATACTTCGCCAGGACAGCAGAAGTTTGTTTTCGAACGTATCGGGGATATTCGTTTTGCAATTAAGACGAGGCGGGGCGAGCTGATCCAGAAACTCAGCAGTGCCGACCTGACGCCTGAGGAGCTGGGCCTTGCCCAACTTTCGGAGTACGCAAGCAGTAAGGATGGAACGGAACGCACAGAGGCTCAGATACTCTGGCAGCGCCGGATAGTTCTTTCTATTACGCCGCTTGTGTTTTGCCTGCTCGGAACAGCGCTAATACTTCGATTCAACCGGCGGGGAAAGGGTTTTGGTGTTGTGGTAGCACTCGGCTGCCTGATCGCGTATTACTTTCTCGCCTTTCTTGGCGAACAATTAGCTCGAACTGAGAAGATCTCCGTTTTCGAGGGAAGTCTTATTCCGATCGTTCTGAGTTTTTTTGCGATCCTCTGGTTTAATTTGTCGGGAAAGCTTTCTATCATCGACAAAACAGGGCTGCGACTAAAGGAGATATTCTCTCGTATAGATCTGAGGCGCCTCGGTCGCCGTCGAGCGAATTTGTTCGTGGATGTAACAACGGGCATCAGGGATTTTGATCTTATCGTCGACATTCTAAAGTATTACGTCTTGACCCTCTTTTTCCTTGCATCGATATTCATCATTTTTACCGCGTTCGAGCTGTGGAAGTTTGCGGGAACGATCGACGGTGGAATAGTTTTACTGATCAAATATCTTTTTTACCTCCTCCCTTTTATTTACATTCAGCTTGCACCCTCCGCAGCGATGATCGCGACGCTTGCGACATATGTAATTAAGTCGCGGCAGAATGAGATCATCACATGGACCTCGGCAGGGCAGAGCGTATATCGATTACTTTTTCCATGCCTCCTACTAATGATTCTGCTCGGGGCTGTGAATTGGCAGGTACAGGAGCGAATCGCACCGACGGCGAATCAACGTCAGGATGAACTACGCTCGCAAATTCGAAGTCGCGGAACTTTAGTAAATAAGTCTGGTAAGTTTTGGGTTGCCAATGATCGACGGATCTATTCTTTTCAGCTGTTTAGTCCGACCGGCCCAGGCTCCGTCGATAACAGATTGGCGTCTGATAACGACAAGCGGTATGGATCGCCATGTCCATCAATCTGTTCGGTCCGAAACCTGACCATCTATGAATTTGATGATAACGGGGAGAATCTGCAAACTTTGTACCGCACGAAATCGGCAATTTGGCGGGACGAGGTCATCCATTTTGACGGTCCCGTTGAGAAAACCCTGTTGTCGGGCGGAGGAGTCTCAACTGACAAGTTATCCGGTGGGGAAGTAGTAGAGAAGGTGAATCCGTTTGGAGAGATGAGAAAGAAGCCGAGCCACCTCGATATTTCAGAAACAAGGGAGCAGCTCCGCAGCAGCGAGGCAGATGTGGAACGACGAAGTTTCGCGATCGCGATCGAGAAAAAATATACTACGCTGGTACTGCCCTTTGTGATCGCGTTGTTTACCGCGCCGTTTGCGTTGAGTTTGAGCAGAAAAGGGAAGGTGGTCACCGTCGGTTACGCGATCGGACTCTGGCTACTGTTTATGGGGCTCACGAGTACGTTTACGCAGTTTGGCCTGAGCGGAAGTTTGCCGACCTCGTTCGCCGTTTGGGGGCCGCTTATTCTTTTCTCGATGCTTGGAATCTATTTAATTTCCAGGGTTAAAACATAATTTAGAAAGACAAAGGTCTGGTGAGATACTAGAATTAACTGGAGCGAATTTGTTTTCCCCTTTTACTGTTATTTATGCCCGGAGCGAAAGCCAAAATTCTTTGCGTTGAGGATAATCGCGACTCCCGCGAGATGATCGCGACGCTCCTCCAACAAGCGAATAAAGATTATGAGATCACTGCCGTCGAAACCGCGGCTGAGGCTTTGGCTCTAAACGGGAAGACTGAATTCGATTTGTACATTCTGGATATTTGGCTGCCTGGCATGGACGGCGTCGAGTTATGCCGGCGACTTCGTGAACGCGGCGTGCGAACCCCAATAATGTTCTTCTCGGCGATGGGTGTGCAGGTAAAGGACCGTGACTACGTTCTCGCGGCGGGCGCGGACGAGTTTCTCGTGAAGTCTATCGATCTTGATCGGTTTACGGAGACCGTAGAAAGATTATTGTCCGGCGGTACGGGGTTGGAAGATCAGTTCTGACCAAGTCTGGCGACCGCAGGGCAGAAAACAATAAAAAAGCGCCGGTTCCGTAAGGAGTCGGCGCTTTCTGGTTATGCGTCGCAGTAGTTTTGATCTACCTTGTCGGCGTCTTTATTTCGACGTCAATATTCTTGTCGCCGCGCGTTAGGAATCCTCCTGAAAGTACTACCGCCGCGATGATCGCAACAATAATTATGAGTGCGATCGCCCAGACAAAATTGCC
>JBBKXD010000068.1:0-2743 GCA_037969295.1 Pyrinomonadaceae bacterium
CAATAAAGCCATCGCTTCGGGTAGTCGGGACATTCGACTTCGATCGCTCCGGACTCCGCACTCCGCATTCCGCATTCCGCATTTGAAGCGTCCCACGACCATGTATTCCGAAACCAAACGGTCGGCAGAACATTAATGCTGGCTTCCTCCGGACCACGGTTGGCGACGGTGATCTTGATGAGAATGTCCTCGACGTCTGCCTTCGCATACTCGACGAATACGTCGAAATAGCGGTCGTCTTCGAAGACGCCGGTGTCGAGAACCTCGAATTCGCGCTCCAACTTGTTCCGGTTTCGGTTCTCGTCGATGAGGCGACGATAAGGAAACTCAGCCTGCGGATACTTATACAAAAACTTCATGTACGAGTGCGTCGGCGTCGAGTCGAGGTAGTAATAGAGTTCTTTGACGTCCTCGCCGTGGTTACCCTCGCTGCCCGTCAAACCGTAAAGCCGTTCTTTGAGGATCGGGTCTCGTCCGTTCCAGAGCGCGACCGAGAAACAGATCTTCTGATGACGATCTGAAATTCCGCCGAGACCATCTTCGTTCCAACGGTATGCGCGCGAACGCGCATGATCATGCGGAAAGTAATCCCACGCCGAACCGTCCGGGCTGTAATCTTCGCGCACTGTCCCCCACGCTCGTTCGCTGAGATACGGGCCCCAACGGTTCCAGTGACGGGTCCGTTCGTTCGATTCCTGTTGTCGTCTTTCTTCGGCTTTCATAAAAGATCCTGCCGGACTAACTGATTACTGATAGTTTATAGCCTATAGTTTTCAGTTTTCAGCACCGGGGCGGCGAATCTTACCCTTTGTGCTCCGCTTTTTTTGTCTTGAACTCGCCGAGCTTTTTTCGATGCGTTCCCCCTGATTCTCTTCCCATTCTTCTTGCACTTTCTTGTTGTAATTCAAATGCAGCATGCAATCAACAATCTTCCAGGCTTCGGGGAGACCCGAAAATTCCGTTGCCCCTTCGCCTGCGAGAAAACCCGCGTGAGACGCGAAGTCTTTCGCATGTCGCGGGAATTGCTGATCCTTAACCTTCGCCTTTTCCGCCCAAATGAATTCCGTCGAGCGGGCATGCGAGTTGCGGTAAGCAGGTTGAAGTACGGCATCTCCACGGAGGAAACGATGGCTAACATTTTGATACTGGGTGGCGGATTTGCAGCGATCTCGGCGGCGGAGACACTTGCGTCTGCCGTCGCCGGAAGCGAGCACGAGATAATGCTTGTTTCGAGCAGCCCAGATTTTACTTTCTTTCCAGCGATCGTGCCGATGGTCTTCGGGGACTTCAGCACCGAAGAGATACGTTTTGACTTGCCGCAGAAACTTGCCGAGCATGGCATTCGCTTTATTGAAGGCGATGTTCGGGCGATCAATACGGAACGTCGAATAGTTAAAGTCGCGGGTGATCGGTTGGATTGCGAGATCGGTTTCGATCATCTGGTCGTGGCTGTCGGCCGACGGCTCGCGATAGGAACGGTGCCGGGGTTAGTCGAACATGCGCATCATTTGCTCAGCGTCGATGCGGCGTTGAAATTCAAGGAGGCCGTGTCAGCTTTCGAATCGGGCTCGATCGTCGTGGGTCTGTGCCCGGATGCGACGCTTCCCGTACCGGTGTGCGAGACCGCCCTCGCGCTCGCCGATCAGTTCGCAACCGAAATTCAACGCGGCGATGTTTCGCTGAGCGTGGTCGTTCCGACGACTCTTGAGAGGGCGTTTGCAGGCACCGCTCTCTTCAGGGATATCGAAGATGAGTTCGATCGTAAAGGAATTAGTCTCGTGTCCGATTTCGCGGTGACGCAGGTTGAGAAGGACGAGATCCATTCGGCGCTTGGAACCTCGATCCACCATGACTTGCTAATGCTCATCCCGCCGTTCGCAGGCCAACTCTCCTCGCGAACTCTCGGCCCCGTGACGGACATGTCGGGATTTGCGAAGGTGAACCCGCTGATGCAGGTTGCAGGTTTGGATCGGATCTATGCGGCCGGCGAGATCGTTTCCAGACCGGGCCCGAAATTCGGTTACATCGCAGTCAGGCAGGGTAAGGTCGCGGCTGAAAATATTCTCGCCGAGCTAGGCGGAGAGAACCCGACCGTCGAGTATGTGCACAAACCGGCTTGGGCGTTGAGCGAAAAATATACAGATCCGGTCTTTTTCCATTACGGGATCTGGGATGAGACGCTGGACGACTTCGACGAGAATGCATTGTTCGGAATGGCCAGGATGATGAGGGATCGCTACGGAAAAATAAAAGTGACTGAGGCGGAAAATTATATCGCCACGGCATAGAACAACTTCAACCGGTGCCGATGTCAAAACAACATCGGCACCCATTGTCTTTGGGTGTATAATCCGCGCAAAGACGTTTTTGAAAGGAGGCCCTAAATGAAAGATGTCGCTCCGTCCCTTTTGGTTTTGACGACGGTCCTTTTCGCTGTGGTTTTTATCGGAAGCGAATTCGCCGGAGAGAAAGCCGCAGCCCAGGTGACTGTAAAGATGCCTGAGGTGATCGTTCTCGCGAAGGACAACAAGCTCGGGACCGTGACCTTCAACCACGTCAGCCACAACGGCGGAAAGTACAGCATTGACGGAACCGGTCCGATCGCTTGCATCGAGTGTCATCACACCGCCCGACCCGCAGCCGACGTAGCCAAGCATCCTCCACTAAAGACGTCGTGGCCGGCCGATCGCACAACCACGCTCACTTCCGAGTTGTTTACGAAAGATCCGGCCGCTGCCGGCGT
>JBBKXD010000069.1:0-9240 GCA_037969295.1 Pyrinomonadaceae bacterium
GCGGGGGTCGACGTCAAACTTTGTAAGACGTTCAATCAATTCCTTGGCGGTTGCGGGGGAGAGACTTTTACAGCCAAAACAGATGACAATGGCGAATATGTGATCAAGAATGTGGCGCCGGGTGTGTATGAAGGCCTGACCGTTCGAGTGTTCAATACGCCCTACTACGTTTTTGCGACGTCCGGAATCATCTCGGCCGCGAAATATCAGATCGAGGCCGATAGGACCTACTTTGCGCCTGATTCGCACCTTTTCAAGAACGACCTCAAACTCGCTAGCCCCAAGGCCGGCAGCAAAGTCGCCGCCGAAAATATCGAGATCAGGTGGGACGCTTATCCCGATGCCTCTTATTATAAGTTCAGTGTACGTCCGGACACGTCGGGCGGCGGCGAGACCGACTACGACTTGATAAACAAGCGAGTGGATGACGTCGCGTTCACGTTAGACAAACCACTCAAGCCGGGTTCGTATGTCGCCGAGGTTACGGCTTACAACGGGAATGACCGAAAGCTTGCTCAAAGTGCGGACGATATAAAATTCACGGTAAGATAATTTAGAGTCGACGATCTATGGCGTCGATCATCTCCCGCACGGCTTGATTCAAACCAACAAAGACAGAGCGCGAGATGATGTTATGGCCGATGTTGAATTCGGAGATCTCGGGAATCGCGGCAAGCGCCCCGATGTTTCGGTAGGTTAGTCCGTGGCCGGCAGCGACAATGAGACCGAGTTCCTTTGCGCGGGCGGCGGCCTGGGCGATCCGACTGATCTCGGATGCCGCTTTCTGCGCTCCCTCGCCGTGTGCGGCACGCGAGCTGAGAGTCATCTCGGCGTATTCGGCAGTACATAGCTCGACCTGCTGTGCTCCGACGCCGCTAGCGGCCTCGATCTGCTCGAGGTCTGGGTCGAGAAAGATGCTGACAAATATCCCGGCTTCCTTGAGCTTCCCAGCGACACCCTTTATCGCTTCAAAATGTCGGACGACATCAAGACCGCCTTCGGTCGTGATCTCGTTCGGACTTTCCGGAACCAGCGAAACAGCATCGGGCTTTGTCCGCAAAGCGATCGCGAGCATCTCATCGGTCGCGGCCATCTCGACGTTGAGATATGTCGTAACCACTTCGCGCAGCACCTCGATGTCACGATCCTGGATATGCCGGCGGTCCTGGCGCAGATGTACGGTGATGCCGTTCGCCCCGGCTTGCTCGCAGATGACGGCGGCCGTGACGATGCTCGGCTCGATCGTTTTACGAGCTTCGCGAATGGTCGCGACGTGATCGATATTGACGTTAAGTTTCGCGCTCACGGCTCAGATTATACACTCCGTTTCGGGCATTTCGCCGGACTTGGGCCAACTCGCTGAACATTCTTCCCGTGTCCCGGACAACGCTCACTTTCGAACCCTCGACGTTGTTCCATCGGACGGGTATTTCTTTCAGTCGCAGGCTGTGATACTTCGCGACGAACAAAAATTCGACGTCAAAGCCAAATCGATCGACGGTCATGACATCGAGCAGCGGTCGGAACTTTGGCATATTGAACGCCTTAAAGCCGCATTGTGTATCGGCAAATCCAAGACCGGACATAGTACGGATCACGAGATTCATCACTTTTCCGCCCTGCTCCCGACGCCACGGCTGATGCGTACCGATCAGCGTGCGGTCAAGGGCCCGCGAGCCAAAGGTCACATCGAATTCACCGCGACGGATCGGATCTATGAGTTTGGGCAGTTCTTCGATCGGGGTCGACAGATCGGCGTCGGAAAACAATGCGATATCGGCGGAAGCGGCAAGAAGACCTGTTTTGACGGCGAAACCTTTCCCTCGGTTTTCTTCGTATCGCACTACTTTAGACGGGATGTCGCCGGCTATGTCAAAGGCGGCCTCGGCGATCTCAGCCGTCCGATCCTTCGAGCCATCGTCGACGACGATCAATTCAGCCTGCAATGGCGAGCCGCTTATGAACGAGAGGATCTGCTTGATCGACTCACCGACACGACTCGCTTCTTCAAAAGCCGGAATAACAATGGAGATCTCTGGTGTCATCGGAGAAAGTGTAAATGGTAAAGCGTTGTCGTATAAATGTAAATTCGGGCAATAATATACTACAGACACCTAGTATCTTTTTTGGAGGTGCGCTATGATTCGTGAATCTGAGCGCCTGCCAATTGTACAGTTGTATAAGTATGACGACTGGCCGGAACTCCGACAAGGAGTACGAGAAATGGAGTTTCGGTTAACCTATCAGGGCAAGCTACCGGCGGCGAGTAGCGGCGATACGCGCGCGTTTGATAAGCACCGCATCCGCAAGGCTCTGCATCCGCAACTTAGAGAGTTATGGAACACTGATAATTATCTCCGAAAGTGGTGGATTGGCCGCGAGAAGGTGCTTAGCAACACGCCCTTGGAGGATAACTACACAACGTGGGCCGACAATCTCGCTGACAACTACAAGAGATGTGACCATCGGTTCTTGCCGTTGATCGGTGCGGAGGCGGGCGACGATGCTTGCGCCCTCGACATACTTTTTCTAAGGCGAGATCATCCCGGTGGCTTGGTGGAAAGTGGCGGTGATATTGATAATCGAATGAAGGTACTTCTCGATGCTCTCCAAATACCAAAGAACTGTAGCAAGATTGATTTGCCCGGCACGGATGAAGATCCGTTCTACTGCCTATTGACCGATGACAGTTTAATCACTGAACTGAAAATAACCACGGATCGGCTTTTAACGCCGCTTGCGGAAGATGAACGGATACACGATGTCCATCTAGTGATTCACGTTAGAACAATATCGTATGCGGTTCACCTTTCGATGTAGAATTAAATCGTTATGAATGACAAAACGAAGCGAACAGGATCACAAGAGTTTAAGCGATTCGAGGAACTAGCGCGCAAGCTGGTTAGCGTTCCGAAGAAAGATATTCAGAAGCAAGAGGAGAAACGCAAGAATGTCCGAAGAAAAGACTCAACAGAACGAAGCCGATGAAGTGCCCGAAAAAGTGGGCGATGGTGTAGGGCATCTTTTCCGACCAACGATTCCTATCTCCCAAGAAGCACAGGAGCTCCTAGTGGATCGCATGAGGGATTTGTTCCGAACATCCCTAAAGGAAGAGGATGAGCCGAATATGGGAGAAGAAGTTTAAGAAAGACCAAGAAAAGAAAAAGCGGAATTAGCCGTTTGGATGATCGTGCAGCCAATCGTTAATGTCGGTCAAAGTTAGTCGCCTTTCGCCGTTATCCAGGCAGATAGCAAGGTTCCCAATTTCGCGTGTATATTTCTTACGAAACTTCTTTGATTGGTTCGGTGTCCAATTCAATAGATCTCGGTGACAATGATCATCCCGTTCTTCACCTTCACACACATTTGTGCCTGGCGAATTGTCAGTAGCAGAGTTCGGATTTATTTCTAATAACTGCTCGTCAGTAAGGGGCAAGAAGACTACCGGTAAGCTGGTATTTGTACAGTAAAAGTATTGGGCGTGCTCTGGAACAGTTCGTCCGCCTTCCACAATACATCTTGGGGAGATGGTAGATATTCCTTGGCGGGGATCGTGTTCTGCTGATGAGCCCTTGAAGACGGAATCTCTGAATTTTTGATCGTCTGGATTCCAGAATTTGAGGTGGACAAGTCTGATGTAGTCGGCATGTCTTGAGATATTCCCTTCAATATCTCTTCTGCCACCGAATAAGGCTGTCCATAAACGTCGGAGATAATTTCGCACTCGTCCTCTACAGTTATCGAAAACTTGCCGTGGGACTCTAGGACAAAAGCGATCGTTCTGTTCCCGCGGTAAAAGGTTAGTTCAATCTCTCCACTCACTAGCGGGAAGGCATTCGCCTTCTCAACACCCAGTTCCTCCGCTGTATTTAGAAAGTTGGCGGCTCGCCCGATCTCTTCCGTGCTAATAGGTCCGCCCTCACCAAAATGCCACCCACGCTCCAGTTTGGTAAATTCAGCTAGTTTCTTTCGAGTCTGTTCGATTTCCGGCATTTTCGTGTTTTCCTGTTATTCGATCTACAATTTCTTGTATGGGCGGCAAAAAGCTGGGGAACTTATGTTTTGCCACTACAACCCGCGCAACGCATTCTGCTGTGATGCCTGTAATTCTAATCTCGTCGATCATTTCTTTCTCTCGATCCTTTGTGATGAGGGGCTGGTTCACCTCATAAAAAGAAAGAATTATTTCGTCAGGAGTTTCCTGTACAAAGAAGTGGCTCGCGTAAACCGAAGGCTTCCTCGGAGTTCTGAAATGAATTGGTAGTTGGATTCCCTCGGCTTCAGGCTTGTCGTTTTCGGCCATCGTTTTGATCTTGACTCTCTGCTGTGTGGAACGAATTATTTGGCATTTAGGTTCCAAAGTCAACAACGTTTGAAATTATAGCACGGTTGCGCGTAATTAAAACTGACGCAACATAAAGATCACGCCTTCTTAGGTTTACCTCGTTTTTTCTGCTTATTCGGGCTAGTGATTCGTTTCATAGCCGATCAACTCGGCGTAGGTAAGACGCTTTCCGCTAATCGACTCAAGCAGGGCAATGAATCTGTCCTGATCTTTTCCTTTCCTTCCGTTGAATCTGAAAGTCTGTTCTTCGACGTACTTTTGAAGGTGCTCGGGTGCAACTGAAATGTAAGTGCCTTTGATGGTTCGCTTGAGCAATGACCAAAAGTTCTCGATTGAGTTAGTGTGAATGGTTCCTCTGACGTATTCGATGGAGTGGTTCACGGTCTCACGAACGTAATTCTCTTTGAGCTGGGAGAACTCCACGCCTTCGTCAGTGATAAGAGTTGAGCCATGTTCGACGTTCTCAAGAATGACCGGATTCAGGTTCGGCCTTTTCAAATTGGACACTACCCGCGCCCTCGCTCGGCCTTTCCTCTCAACCATTCCGACTACTTTGGTTTGGTGACTCTTTCCGCGAAGGTAAATCTCTTCACGCTTTTTCTTGTGCATGTTCTTCGACAGACCGCCGACATATGCACTATCCGCTTCGACTTCGCCCGACAGCTTCTCGAAACTTCCTGCTTGCATCGCTAAACGGATTCTGTGAAGCATGAACCACGCCGACTTTTGAGTGATGCCGATCGCTCGGTGAATCTCGTAAGACGAAACTCCGTTCTTGCAATTCGCAATCATCCAAATAGCAGTCAGCCACTTGTCGAGTCCCAACGGAGAGTCCTCAAAGATGGTGTTATATTTAACACTGAATTGTTTCTTGCAGGCTTTGCATTTCCAGATATTGCGGGTCGAGAGAAACGAGTGCTCTTTGCCTTCGCAGTTCGGACAAACAGGCTCACCGTCAGCCCATCGAAGCGCCGCGACGAAGTTAAGGCAAACAATATCATCGGAGAAAAACACGATGGCATCCTGCAAGGTTTTTGGTAGATCGTTTCTCATGTGTTAAGAATACCGAAAACCGTTGGGTGTGTCAAGTATATTATTGCCTAAATTCGGTCCAACCGTACGGGATGTGGTGGTAAAGGACACAGTGTCGCGTAAGGTCCAAACAATACACCCCGATCTTGCGTATACGCTTCGTTGGACAATTTCGGTGACAACCGGCCCTCAATTTCCGACAACTAATTTATGCTATACTTTCAAGGATTTTGGAGCTTTTAATGAATAGAAACTTTGCTATCGGTGCTGTCATTTTAGTGGTTGTCGGAGCTCTTGTCGGCGGTTTGTTTGGCCGACTGTCATCCCCGAGCTCCGCCGACTCAAACGTGACGGCCGGCAGGATCGTTGCCGACTATACCGAAGCGATCGACGTCATCGATAAGAATTACGGCGGAAAGGTAGATCACGAGAAAATTGCTGACACATCGATCCAGAGCATGCTCTGGACCCTTGATCCCCACTCCTCATTTTTTACACGTGACGAATTCAGGAAGCTTTACGAAGAACAGGGTTCTCAGTTTTACGGTGTCGGTGTTTCGATCCTTCAGCACCGGGACGGAGTTTATGTTCAATCAGTGATCCCGAATACGCCGGCGGACAAGGCGGGGCTTCGCTACGGTGACCGGTTCCTGCAGGTTGATGGGAAGGACGCTACCGAATGGTCAAGTGCCGAAGTTTCCAAGAATGTGCGCGGGAAGGGCGGAACTCCGGTAAAGGTGAAGATCGAGCGTGCCTCGTCGGCCGCACCGGTTGACTTCGAGATCGTTCGCGGTGGTGTTCCGCTTCCTTCGATCCGCAGTTATTTCATGTTGCCAAACGGCGTTGGATATGTCGGGCTAACTGGGGGATTTCAGGAAACGACGTCGGCCGAGTTGAGCGACGCTATCAAAGATCTGCAGAAGCAGGGAATGAAGAGCCTGGTTCTCGATCTGCGGGGAAATCCCGGCGGCTTGCTGCCGCAGGCGATCGAGGTCGTCGGAAAATTTGTGCCGAGCGGGCAGACCGTCGTTTCGGTGAAGGGAAGAGCGGCGTACGCGAAAACGCAGGAGCTGCGTTCTAAAGGCGGCCAGATCGAGAACTTTCCACTCGTCGTAATGATCAATGGCGGTTCGGCATCGGCGTCGGAAATTGTCGCCGGAGCGATCCAGGATTATGGTCGGGGCGTTGTCGTCGGAACAGATAGTTTCGGCAAGGGCCTGGTCCAGCGCGTCTTCCAACTTCCTTATGACACTGGGTTGACGCTGACGACTGCACGTTACTACACGCCGTATGGCCGTTCTTTGCAACGCGATTACTCGAGTGGGTCGATCTACGACTATTACTCGCATCAGGACGATCCGACCGCTGCATTAGAGGACGCGAAACCGAAGCCGGTTGGCAGTCCGGTGACGACCGCTAACGGCCGCGTGTTGTATGGCGGGCGTGGAATCGAGCCGGACGTCAAGGTCGCTTCGGTTGAGTACAACGCACTTCGATTCCGGATCAATGATGCTGCGTTCTACTTTACTCGTCAGCTTGTGGCCGGAAAGATCGCCGGCTTTGAGAATTATAAAGTCGATCGCCAGAATCAGAGTCTGACGCTAGCGCCGGGTGCTTTACAGATAGGCGACAAACTATTCGAAGCATTTCGTGCTTTTACCGTCGCCGAAACGAAGAGCGGTCTGAGCGTCGAGAATATCGACGGTCAGGTGGACTTTGCGAAAACAAGACTGCGTGAAGAACTGGCGACTGCGAATTATTCAAACGAAGCCGGCATCCAGGTTCTGCTCGAAGTCGATCCGCAGATATTGAAAGCTATGGAATCTATCCCTGAGGCCCGGCGGATGCTGGAGCGAAACGTTGCCTCCAAGTAGAGGGACGTTTTTGTAATTCAAAAAAGGGACGAACTCGAATTCGGGTTCGTCTTTTTAGTTCTCACGGTTTTCACATAAAATATTTCTAGTGGTATGTACAAGCAGATCGGAATTTTGACAGGCGGTGGAGATGCTCCCGGGCTGAATGCTGTGATCAGGGCGATCGTTCGAACGGCGATCGGCGAGTTCGGCATGAAATGTGTCGGGATCGAGGACAGTTTCGAAGGAATCCTCGGCGAACCGCACACGATGACGCTGACGCAAAAGAGCGTTAGCGGAATTCTTCCGCGAGGGGGCACGATCCTCGGGACGCGAAACCGCGGGAGCTTTGTCCAGATGGTCGATGGAAAGCCGTTTTTTCCCGAGATGCCGATCGGCGAGGCGCTTGCGAACCTGGATATTCTTGGCATCGAGGCGCTTCTGGTTTTGGGCGGCGAGGGAACGCTTGCCATCGCGGAACAGTTTCACAAACGCGGGTTTCCCGTTATTGGTGTTCCGAAAACAATCGACAACGATCTTGCCGCGACCGAACTGACGTTCGGGTTTATGACGGCAATCGACATCGCGACCGAAGCTCTTGACCGGCTGCATACGACGGCTGCTTCGCATGATCGCGTGATGATCCTTGAAGTGATGGGAAGGAACACCGGCTGGATCGCCCTCCACGCCGGACTCGCCGGAAGCGCAGACATTATTCTTATCCCGGAAATTCCGTTCTCGTTCGAATCGGTTGCGAAAAAAGTCTTCGCACGCGAGAAGAGCGGTTCGCGATTTACGAACATTGTCGTCGCGGAAGGTGCCATGGAAGCGGGGAAGAGTGAGATCTATTCGGACGAAAAAGAGCTGCGGCTCGGTGGAATGGGTGATCATGTTCGACATCGGATCGAGGCGATGACCGGAAAAGAGTCGCGGTGTGTTGTACTCGGGCATTTGCAACGCGGAGGCAGCCCGAATGCATTTGATCGAATGCTCGGGACCAACTTCGGCGCATGCGCCGTCCGTGCGTTGGTCGGAGGTGAAAAAGGAAAGATGGTCGCGCTGCAGGCCGGCACTATCGTGACAGTGCCGCTGTCAGAAGCATGCGCAAATATCAAGACTGTCCCGACGGACGGACAGCTCGTCCGAACGGCCAGGGACATCGGCATCTCATTCGCCGCAGCGGCGGAGGCAAAGGCAGTAGTATAGATTTTTATTATGGAAGCAGTAAGGAAAAAACTTCAGGAAGAGTTAGACGGACTTGAGGAAGAACTTCACTTCAAGCTGCCGAAGGAAATACAGAAGGCAAGAGAATTCGGCGATCTTCGGGAGAATGCCGAATATAAGGCGGCGATGGAACGGCAGTCGATCGTTCGGACCCGAATCATGCAGGTGAGACAGAGGCTCGGGGAAGTCGAGTCAATAGACCTGTCGAAGATCCCGACCGATCGCGTCGCTTACGGATCGAGCGTCGTCTTGTTCGACCTCGAAAAGGAAGAAAAGATTAAGTACCGTCTTGTGACGTCTGAGGAAAGCGATCCGGAGAATGGCCTGATCTCGACCGTCTCGCCGATCGGCCAGGCGCTGATGGGCAAGGAAGAGGGCGATGAGGTCAGGGTGATAACACCTAACGGCGTCCGCAACTTTGAGATCAGCGGGCTAACCACCATTCACGATCAGAAAGCATGAGTTTCTAGTTTCTAGTTCCTGGTTTCTAGTTTCGAGTGGGCAAATAGATCCGGAAACTAGAACCAGGAACTAGAAACCAGGAACTAGAAACTAGAAACTGATTTTAATGTTAGGAGCAAGTATAGGCCGAGGTGCGATGCGAATCATCAACGCGATGGTTCGGGCGCTTGCTGCCGCGGGAGTTCCCCCGAATATCCTGACGGCCATCGGTGTTTCCATTAACATCGCGTGCGCCGTCCTCTTCGGGATCGGAGAATTTTTCCTGGCGGGAGTTGTGCTTATAATTGCCAACGTCTTCGACATGCTTGACGGCAACGTCGCCCG